>PMKA01000252.1 GCA_003157575.1 Opitutia bacterium | reverse complement strand
TCCCATCACCCGATTCTTCAGCGATATGGGCGCAGAGACCTATACCGTCAATATCGCGACCGAGGCACCGTCCCATTTGGAATACAACGACGCCATGGACAAGGGCGTGACCGCGATGCGCATTGTGCGCGGGCTGGCGCCGCAGGCAGAGAACGATTTCGAGCTGTATTCCAACGATTCCATCCTCGGCGTTTTCGGGAAGGTGGCCGACATGGTCGCGAGCGGCTCGTTTGTCATCAGCGGCATCGCGTTGCTGGCGGCGGGCGTGGGGATCATGAACATCATGCTCGTCAGCGTGACGGAGCGCACGAAGGAGATCGGAATCCGCAAGTCGATCGGCGCGCGAAAGAAGTCGATCCTCACCCAGTTTCTCGTCGAGGCGGTTGCGATTTCGCTGGCTGGCGGCGTGTTCGGAATCCTGCTCGGGGTCGGCGTTGGCAATCTTGTGGCGATGTTGATGAAGGCCAATGCTGTCTTCCCATGGGACTGGGCCGTGCTGGGCCTCGTTGTGTGCTCCGGAATAGGGGTCGGCTTCGGATTCTACCCCGCGTGGAAGGCCGCCTCGCTCGATCCGATCGAGGCGCTGCGCTACGAGTAAGGAAAACGACGGGGCGGCTCTGGAGCCTGTAGGGCTGCCGCTTGTCGGCATGCCAATTGCCATATGTCGGTGGCGAGGCGACGAGCGCCCGCCCTACAAGGGGGCACGGGATCAAGCGCCGGCATCTACACACCATTCGGTGATCGTCGACATCACTCCTTGCGCCGCGTGACCGGCACTGCGCCTTCCATCTGGCCCCGGGTTACGCCGAGCTGGTTGATCAGCTTGAACTCCTTCCACAGCGCCGCGCCGGTGATCTCGCCGCGCAGGAGCTGCCGATAGGATTGCACGGTCCGCTGCAGTTCCTCCGGGCTCTCGTTGAGGAACTCCACGCGGAACGCGCGGGCGGCCAGAGCGAGCAGGCGCGAGACGTACTCGGCCCCCGTCTGCGCTCGGTTGTTGAAGACCGTGTTCCTGCATCCTGCGTCAGCCTTGACCGGGAATTCGGCGCCGGTCCGGTCGCGCAGGCGCAGATCCGTCCGGTCGCAAGGCCGGCCGCAGTCGTGGTAGTCCGTGCCGGCGGTCAGGAATGCGCAGAAGACGCAGTGCTCCATGTGAAACATCGGCATGTGCTGGTGGATCGTGATCTCGAACCAGGCCGGCGGTGCGGTGCGCAACAGGGATTCAAGCTGCGCCGCGTTGAGATCGTAGGATGCGGTCACCCGTTCCAGCCCGTACCGCCGGATGAAATAGCCGGCGGACAGCGGATTGGCGACATTGAGCGTGTAGTCGCCCCGCATGCGGCGGCCCCGGAAGAACACCAGATGATCGTAGTTGCGAACCAAATACCCATCGGCGTCGGAGGACAGAACCTGCTGGAGAATCCACTCCTCGCCGGGCTTGTGGATGCGCGGCGGCGCAACCCAGATCGTGGATTCTTGATGTCCGGCTTCAGAGTCGCGATTGGCTGCCTCCTCGTCCGCCTGCAGCTCCCGGAACCGCCGGACTGCATCGCGGTAGCGCTTCGGATCCTCGAACTCGCAATAGATCGTGCGCGCGCCGGCCGTCCAGGCCGGCTCGAGCTGGTCGGGCTGGCGGATGACCACAATCAGTTCGAGAGCGACCGCCGAGGGAAGCTCGCACGGAGCGATCTCATTCGGTTGTAGGGCCGCCGCTTGTCGGCGGGCCTCGGCTTGTTCAGGAAGCGGTCCGGAAGCCTCCGTCAACGCCCACCGCAACGGTTGTGTGCTCTGCTGCTCCAGTTCCGCGACGAGGAACCGGCGGAGGCGGTTGAGCTCGCTGATGGGGAGCATGACGCTGCCTTCGACGTGCGACACAAATTCACCGAGCCGAAACGGCGTCCCTCCTAGGCGTCCGAGCTGTTCCTGCAGCCGTTCCGTCGTAAGCGGTTGGCCCCGGGCTGCCTCCAGAAAAACGGCCGAATTTATGGAGACTGAGTGTCCAGCCCGGTCGTTCATGATGACTGTGAGCGGGATGCCCGCGCGGCCCCGGGCTTCGATCCGCACCGGTCGCCGGAACCGGATCTGATCGCCTTCGAAGGTCTGCCGGATGCGTTTTTCCAGGGCCGGATCGCTGGTCTTCCAGAGGCGGTTGCCCGGATTGACACGCCGGAAATCGATGTCGCCGCTTCCGAAGCGCAGGACGGCTTCGTCGCCGTGCGGCTCCACCTGGTAGACGCGGCCGCCTTCCTCCTTCTCCTCCGGGCGTCCGGCGTCGAAGACGATCCCGTCTCCTGGCTTGAGCGGCGCGACGAGGCGGATGGCAACGTGCTCGGGACCGACGCGGGAAACCTCGCCGAGAAACACGCCGCGCTTGGTCCCGAAATTCGCGTGGACAAGCTCCTGGTTGTTCGTGCCCCGGAACCAGCCGGAATAGAGGCCCCGCGAGAAGGCCATCTCCATCGTGTAGTCGTGCTCGCGGTGAAGGGCGGCGAGGAGGGTGGGCTCCGCCTGGTCCGGTCCGCACGTGGATTCCGGGCGGCCGCCGGCCGGGAGGCGCGCGCTTGCCTCAATCCCCGCGAGGACCCGATCGACCGCCTGCCGGTAGACGCGCGTGATTGCCGCGACGTATTCCGGGCTCTTGAGTCGGCCCTCGATCTTGAACGAGGCAACGCCGAGGCGGATGAGGTCCGGCAGGACATCGAGGGTGGCGAGATCCTGGGGACTCAGCAGATAACGGCGGCTGCCGAGATCGACCAGCCGGCCGTCGGCGAGCAGTTCGTAGGGCATGCGGCAGGCCTGTGCGCATTCCCCGCGGTTGGCGGACCGGCCGCCGAGGACCTCGCTGGTCAGGCACTGGCCGGAGTAGGCGACGCAGAGGGCGCCATGCACGAAGACCTCCAGGAGCAGCGGAGCCGAGGGTCGAGAGACGAGGGACGAAGGAGCGCTTGGAATTTGCGGATCTTGTTTTTCGATTTCCGATTGGGCGGCAGCCGTCTGCGATCGACTTTCGGCGGCTGGTTCCTGGCCATCGGCGATTTGCGACTGGCGGGGCGCATTCTGGGCCGCCTGGATCGCAGCGATCTCCTTGAGGGAGTTCTCCCGGGCGAGAACAACCAGACTGGCACCCAGTTCCTCTGCGAAAGCGACGCCGGCTGCGCTCGTGATCGTCATCTGCGTCGAGCAGTGGATGGGAAAATCGGACGAGAGATTGCGAATGAGACGGCAGATGCCAACGTCCTGAACGATCGCCGCGTCGACGCCTGCCGCGATGATGCCCCGGAGGTAGGCCTCGGCTTCGGCGAGTTCATCGGCGAACGCCAGGGTGTTGAACGTCACGTACCCGCGCACGCCGCGCCGGTGCAGAAAGGCCATGAGCTCCGGCAGGTCGGCGATCGTGAAATTCTTCGCGCGCATACGGGCGTTGAAGCGTTCCAGGCCGAAATAAATGGCATCCGCCCCGTTCTCGACGGCCGCATGGACGCACTCCCAGTCGCCGGCCGGCGCGAGGATCTCCGGGCGGTGCGGCCGCGGGACTGACGGAGGCAGCGCGGCGGGACTGGAAGATGGATGGGCGGTGGCCGCCATGCCGCACTACTACGCCGCCGCGAGATTGCAGCAACTGGATTCAGGAGATTGGATGGCGAGGACTTGTGAACGTGCCGGCTGCCATGCAGGAAGAACCGACAGCAAAATGTCCCATCTGCACGACGTTCCAGCTTTGGGAAGACCTCCAGATTGTCAGTCTGCCGCGTGCCGCCGGTCACGGCCAGAATTGCGATCGGATCCGCCTCTTCCGGCTTCAAATCAAGTTGCTTCAGGTAATCGAGGAAGTCCGAGCGGTCGGAGCCCAGCACTCGGTTGCGAAAAAGAGGGAAGAGCTCACTCGACTCGTAGATTCCGTCGAAATCGGGGAAAGCCAGCAGCGGCTGCAAGCCCGCCTGTGCGGCCGCGCGGGTGGCACCCCGAGTGTAGCCGAAGGAGTAGCGCGATTGCCTGATCTCCGCGTCCAGCCGGCCAATCGGAAACCAAGCCCGGCTCGGGCCCGAATCCTGCCAGGCGAGGGAAAGCGATTTCATGGCGTGCGTAGGTGTGTGCGGGTGTATTCGATAAACGCCAGCGCAAACCGTTTCGCAATTGGGTCCATCAATCCGCCCAGTCCTCGCCTGTGCCCTCGCGGGAGAACTTGAACAACCATGGCTGATCGTCTTCCTGCATCCTGAACCAAAATTTCGGCTTGCTGCCGAGTTGCTCGATAACCTGGGGGCTGTCGGCGAGCAGTTGGATGATTGGGAAAGAACCCGGCATGGCTCAAAGGTCCCCACTGAATGCCCGGTGGAGCATCGACTGGAATAGCGCCTCCATGCGAAGGCGGCTGGCGGCCTGGGCGGCTTCCAGCGCGCGGATCTCGGTCACCCGCCGGGCGAACTCCTGCTGAAGCGGCAGAGGGGGGACGGGAATTGTCAACTCGCTCAGGATCTCCAAGTTGATGTTCTTCTGCGCCATTTGAGGTGCGGCCTCTTCAAGGCGGCTCTCAATTGTGACGAGCCATTCCCGAACGTAGTCAACCAGCACTGTCTCCCCGGGAATGAAGCCGACCATGCTGTCAGGAAAACAGGCCGGAAAGGTCAGAATCGCGGTCTTGCCGATGTTTGCTGCGATAGTGATGACCAAAGTCCCAGCAGGCCACATGCGACTTTGAGCAAGTCCTTTCTCAGAGTAGGTCTGAGTAAAACCGGTGATCTGGCCATTCGAGTTTGAGACATCGCCAGTCTGGATGAACGGGTACTTGCCGCCATAAAGGCTCGGCTCATCTCGCGGACGATGCCTGGAGCGTCCACGGTCAAACTTGCCAACACCGGCAAGCGAACTCTGTGGCCAGCCCTTCGGATTGGCTACCGGGTCACCGAACATTTCGTGGAAGAGGGCGGGAATGAGGGCGGCGGTGCGGCGGTCAGCTTGGGCGCGCAGCTTCCGCAACTCGTCCGCTTCGTCCAGCAGCTTCACTATCCGTTGCTGCTCCACCAATGGCGGTAGGGCAATTTCTAGTTACTGGTAGACAGCAATCGAGAGTCACTTCACGGTTGCGCCGCAACCAGCCCGCTCGAAGTATTTCGCTTTCGAGAGAAGAAACTGGAGCAGATACCGAGGCAGCAGGTCGCCGCTCCGTGGTGTCAGTGCCTTCAAGTCTTGGTTTATTGCTACCGGCATCCGGTTGATGGCAACTTTGCCCAAGCCCACGCGAGAAGCGATTACG
>PMKA01000134.1 GCA_003157575.1 Opitutia bacterium | reverse complement strand
CTGGGCGCACGGCGCGCTGCTCACGACCTTCCCCGGCGACACGACAATGGCCACGCTTGACCAGGTGAAGGCGTTGTCCAAAGGCGGCTCGGCCCGGATACAGCGGTAGGACGCGGTGCTTCGAATGTCATCAGGTTGACCGGTGTAGGAGCCTGCTTGCAGGCGATTCTTGCCTCTGAGATCGCCTGCGAGCAGGCTCCTACAATTTGCGAAATCACGGCTGAGACAGCCACATTCATGCTCTACTTCTCCCGAGGATCTCCCACCGACAGGCTCACCGCCGGCGAACTTCGGTCCGGCCTCGCCCGGGCGCTCGACCGCCTGGGCCCGCGCAAACGCGTGCTGGTGATTCCGCCGGATTTCACCCGTTTCCATTCGCAGGCCGGCCGGCTGACCCGGATGGCGTACGACTATTTCGGCCCGGCGCTTGCCGATGTGCTGCCCGCGCTGGGCACGCACACGGCCATGACGCCGGAGCAGATCGCACAAATGTTCGAGGGCGTCCCGGCGGAGCTTTTCCGGGTGCACAACTGGCGCACCGGAATCGTAAAGCTGGGCGACGTTCCCGCCGGGTTCGTCCGGGAGGTGTCCGGGGGCGCAGCCGACTTCACCTGGCCGGCCCAGGTCGCCAGCCTTGTCGCAAACGGCGGGCACGACCTGATCCTCTCCATCGGGCAGGTTGTGCCGCACGAGGTCGTCGGGATGGCGAACTACAACAAGAACATCTTTGTGGGCACGGGCGGCCAGGAGGGCATCAACAAAAGCCACTTTGTCGGCGCAGCCTACGGCATGGAACGCATGATGGGCCGCGCCGACACTCCGGTCCGCCGGATACTCAATTACGCAGGCGAGCATTTCGCGAAGCATCTGCCGATCGTGTACGTGCACACCGTCGTTGGGCGTGACGCGGACGGCTCGCTACAGGTGCGCGGCCTGTACGTCGGCGACGACGCCGAGGTGTTCGATCTGGCCGCCGCCCTGTCGCTGCAGGTCAACTTCGAGATGCTCGAAGCGCCGCTGCCGAAGGTCGTCGTTCATCTCGATCCTGCCGAGTTCAAGAGCACATGGCTGGGCAACAAGGCGATCTATCGCACCCGCATGGCGATGGCCGATGGCGGCGAATTGATTATCCTCGCTCCCGGGCTCAAGGAGTTCGGCGAGGATGCGGAGATCGACCGCCTCATCCGCAAATACGGCTACCGCGGCACGCCCGCGACGCTGGCCGCCGTCAAGGCCAACGCCGAACTGCAGAACAACCTCAGCGCCGCCGCGCACCTGATTCACGGCTCAAGCGAAGGGCGTTTCGCGATCACGTACTGCCCGGGCCACCTCTCGCAATCGCAGATCGAAGGCGTGGGTTTCCGTTACGCGGATCTTCCGGCGATGACCCGCCGCTACGATCCCTCGAAGCTGACGGACGGATGGAACACGCTGCCGGACGGCGAGCGCATCTTCTACATCTCGAATCCGGCCCTCGGCCTGTGGGCGTACCGGGGCAGGTTTTCGCCCAGCGCTAGAACCTGAGACAACGTGAAGGCAAAGCGTGAGAAGGAGTGGGTGCGCGAGCTTTTCGAGAAGAAGTTTCCCGGACGCACGCCGGGAGCTGCCCGCAAAGCCCCGACCGCGCCTGCCGACAACACGGCGCCTGCGCCCGCCGCCACGGCGGAAAACGTCTTCCCCCCTGAATCGCCGGAAGACAGGGACAACGAGGGCAACGAAGCCCCGCCCCGCAACCTGCTGCGCGAGGCGGAGGAGGAATTCGAGCGGGCGTTTCTTGCAGGTGAGATCGATCCCGAAACCGCGTCGGATCGGGAGCGACAGATCGAGAACGAGGCCCCGTTGAGCGACGGTGAGATTGCCGACGAGAACGGCCGGATGCTGCGACGGCGCGAATCGTTCCGCCGAGCGGCCGAACTTGTGTCGGCGGAGATGGCGTTGCTGCCCGAGGTGGAAAAAGTGGTGCTGTTTGGATCAGTCGCCGCTCCGTTGGAAAAAGAAGTTCCGCGCTTCAGCCGGCTGCGGCATGCGGGCGAAAAGATCTGGCACGAATGCAAAGACGTGGACCTCGCGGTGTGGACCAGCGACCTCACGAAATTGAAGGCCCTGAAAAAGGCCGTCTCCAGCAGCATCAACAAACACCAACTCGACGCGGAGATCAACAAATGGTGCGGCGTGCCCCACCATCAGATCGATGTGTTTTTGTTTGAGCCTGGTAGCGACCGCTATCGGGGCAGGCTGTGTTTCTATGGGATATGTCCCAAGGGCAAACCCGAGTGCGAGGCGGCCGGCTGCGGCGCACAGCCGTTCCTGAGACAACACGAGGAATTCCGCTTCGATCACACCGGTCTCCAGCGAGAATGGGTCGTCACACTATTCGAGCGTCCGGTCGCTATGCACGACGATGGCGAAGTGCCGTTTTGATGCGCTGGGAAGATTGATCGCCGCGATTCCTTCAGAACCCATGGAAAGCCAGCAGGAGTTTCTGTTCGCGGACGGACCGGCGCCGCAGATGCATCCGCCGGATCCGCGTTCGGAGTTCTACAACGAAGTCGCCACCGTGTGGCAGCTGCCGATGGGGCGGATGGTCCGCGTCGACTTGAAGGAGCACGACCTTGCGGCCCTGAAAGGGCTTCTCGAATTGTCGCGCGCGCCCGACCTTCCGCTCGATAAGCGGCAGCCATTGGTGTTGCGCATCGAAGGCGTCGAGTTTTCAAGCCTGCAGATTGCCGCCAGGGCGATCGTCTGAGAGGTTTTCGCGAGGTTTTCGCGCCGCGCGAAAACCTGTCTTGCGTTCTGTCTTACACAGGCCAGACTGCCCGTGTGACCGATACGTTGACCATCCGCCTGCCAGTCGCCCAGCGCAAGGCGCTGCGCTCTCGCGCAGCTGCCACCGGCAAGACGGAGTCCGAGTTGGTTCGCGAATTGATCGCCGTCCAGTTGCGCACCAAGGGGACTTTGGGCGAACGAGCAGGCGGTTTCCTTGGCCGGCTTGATTTCGAGCCGGCAGCGCTCGATCGCGACCCCTGGCGGGCGCATATCCGCCGGATGAACTCCCGCCCTTGAACCTCTGGCTGCTCGATACGGGGCCGTTGGTGGCGGCGCTCAACCGCCGGGATCCGCAGCATCAGCGTTGCGCCGCGGCTCTTGCGGGTTTCTCCGGCAGTTTGGTCACGACGGGAGCCGTCGTCACTGAGGCGATGTATTTCCTTGGCGGCCTGCCGGATGGAGCCGCGACGCTGGTTGGTTTTCTTGAGGAGGCTCAGGTTGACATCCGCGACTGTTTCGAACCCGCGCGACTCCGCGCTGCGGCCGGCCTGATGAAGAAATACGCGGACCTGCCAATGGACTTCGCTGACGCGACGCTCGTACTGCTGGCCGATGAACTCGGCGCCGGCGACATCCTCACGCTCGACCAGCGCGGTTTCCGCACCTACCGTTTCCGCGGATCGCGGCGGTTCAATCTGGTGCCCGGACGGGGGTAGTCCCAAAATGAACGGACAACGAATATGAGCACTCCAAGGAATCCCGTTGAGGATCTATTTCCAGAGAAAGAAGTGAGCGGGCCAAGTGCGGCAGCAGTCGTTGATCAGCTTAACCCGTTGACGTTCCAAACACTCGCCTACGATTGCGAAATCGGCCCCAATCATGGCTACGTCTTCCGCGGCGAACTGGACTTCAAGGTTCCCCTGCAATCATCTCTCGAGCGCTATCTGATAGAACAACCCCTACAGAATGAGAAAAAGCTGATCGAGGCCTTCGTCGAAGGCGAAGGTGATCGGGTAGCTACCTTTATTGGTCGCCTCAGTCCAGTCCGGCAATCGCAGCCCAAGGACGATGTCTTTTGATGGCTTTCACTAATGCGCCACTACAAGCAGCCGACTAGGTTCCTCGACTTTACCCGGGACATCAGAATGGCCCTGCTCTTTGCCGCCATGCAGCTTCACGAGCATCATGCGGAGCTTACGGACAAAGTTGAGAGCAAAAAGGACGAGCTGCGTTCGAAAATCTCCTCCGAAGACCTTCTGATCTATTGTCTGCCGTGTTGGCATCACGACGATGCGCACAGTAACAAGACGCCGTTTCAAAAGGGTGATCCGAACGGCTGCATCAACATGAACCGGGCATTCGGATGCACCATCGATTTGCACTGGATGGCTGAACATAAACCCGGTTTTTCCGGCCCCGCCAATACCTACGAGTTCAAACGAGACACAGCCGGCCACGCGGTCCAACTTTGGGGCTGGGACCGGTCCCACTATCAGATTCCTCGGATAGAGATTCAGAGAGGGATGCTAGTCTAGAGCTTGTCCCAATTTTGTA
>PMKA01000313.1 GCA_003157575.1 Opitutia bacterium | reverse complement strand
CGGCATCCGATATCAACGGGTCCTGCGGCAAGGGATCGCTTCAGCGGACGTGGTCCATGGGGGCAAAATCCCCCGACGCTCCGGCCGCCACGAAGTGCATTCCTCCGGCGGTGACGATGCCCGCGGCGCCGGCCGCCACGAGATTGTGTCCGGAACCGGACGGGGATTGGGAAACGGTCGACGGTTCCAGACCGGCCGCCGCCCGCGCCTCGGCTGCGATTGATGGAGAAAGCCGGATAGTTGTGAGAAAAATGCAATTTACGGACACCGTAGCGGTGCCGCCCGTCACCATCAGTCCCGGCTGGTTGCGGCGGGCCCAATCATCAAGGCAACCCGCCAGAAGGGCATAGGAGAGCGTGCTTTGACCTTTCCAGTAGTCGAGTTCGAGAGGGTAGGCTTCGCGGCGGAAGAGAAACTGGTAGGCGCGCTGGATGACCTTCTCGTATTCTGCCGGATGCCCGGAGAGCCACTGGATGTGACGCTGAATCAATTCAGTGTACGTGGCTCCGCCGCCCGGGCCGGAAGTGGCGTCGCCTTCAGTCGGTTCGCAGCCGAACGCGTCCTGCCAGGCTTTGCGCACCGTTGCCCGCCTCGTCTCCGCGTCCGCCCGGAGTTTCTCCCGCTGGCGGGCCATGAGCTCTGCGACTGAGTGCGGCCCCTGTTCCGCCCAATGCCCGATCTCACCGGCCGAGGGAGCGCGGCCGAGCGCGAGCACGAATGCCGCGGCAACGCGTTCGGTTTGCCCGGCAGCTTGTGGACGGGCGGTGACTGCACAAAGGGCGGCGGCGGCGTTCATGAGCAGAAAGGAGGAGAAGGTTTTCATCAAAGCCGCTGGACACAGCAACGGCAGCAGGAACGCACGTCAATGGCTTGTAACCGACAGGTCTCGCGTCTAGACGGATTTCGATCGGATTCGTCGTGGCAAATTAAGGCGTTTCAGTGCATGGTTCCCTCCGTATCCCACGATGAACTCCTGTTTTTCGAACCCTTCTTCCGGCCTTGGGAATCCCTGTCCCCTGCGCCTGGCAATCATCATGTCGCTTTTCTGTCTCGCCGGCGTCCTGCCGGCCGCCGCCCAGCCTTCTGGAGGCCCGTACGGACCGGTCCAGCAACGCTATGAACTGCCTAAAGCCGGACACATTTATTATGTCGCGCCCGACGGGAAGGCGGATTCGCCGGGATCCACAATAGCGCAGCCGACCACGCTGGAGTCGGCGATCGCGCAGGTTGTGACGGGCGACGCGATTGTTTTGCGCGGCGGCACGTATCGCACGGGCGGGCTGGTGCTCAACCAGGGCATCACGATGCAGCCTTATGGCGACGAGCGCCCGGTCCTGAAGGGAACGGAGGTCGCGGCCAGTTGGGAGGCACAGCCGGACGGTTTGTGGCGGACATCGTGGGGAAAATTGTTTCCGGCCGCCCCGGCGGACTGGTGGCGCCGCGAACAGAACGAGAAGCAGACGCCGCTCCATCTTTTCAACAACGACATGGTGTTCGTCGATGGCGGGCTGCTCAGCCCGGTGGGCGCGCGGGGCGACGTGAAGGAGAAGTCCTACTACATCGATTACGAAGCGGGGCAGATCTTCATCGGAACAAATCCCGAGCACCGGCTGGTCGAGATCACCGCGCGTGACAGCGCCCTTGTCCGGACCATTCGCGAGGTGCACGGAAAGCAGAGCGACCGGCGGGGTCCGGTCATCCGCGGCATCACGTTCACGCAATACGCCTACCGCGCGCTGGAGATCGAGGGCACCGAACCCGCGAAGCACATGGACCCGGCGCTTTTCGGCAAGGACGTCGTCGGCACGGTGCTGGATCACCTGACGATTTCGTTCTGCTCGCGCGTCTCGGGTTATTTTCGCGGCGACGGGCTCGTCATCCGCAACTGCCTGGTGGCCGACTGCGGCACCGAGGGAATCTATGTGATCGATTCCGCCGACGTGCTGCTTGAGAAGAACATCGTCACACACACGAACAGTGCGAGGAACATCACCGGCTATTTCGCCTCGGCCGTGAAGATCTTCAACCAGTCCTACCGGGCGACCTGCCGCGACAATCTCATCATCGACAATCCCAACGCCAGCGGCGTCTGGTTTGACGTGGGCGAGGTGGACGGCGTGTTCATCAACAATCGCGTCGAACGGGCGAGCGAGGGCTTCTTCTCAGAGATTTCCAGGGGCGCGATCTGCGCGGGAAACGTGTTTGTCGATTGCACCAACGGCGTCAAGGTCCTCAACAGCGCGGATGTTCAGGTCTGCCAGAATACGTTCTTCAACAGCACGGTGATGATCAGTCGTACGGAGCGCAGCGCGGTCGGCGACCATTTCGGATGGCATCCGAGCGCAGGTCCCGGCGTCGACGAACGGCATGGCCATGTGTTCGAGAACAACCTCATGGTGGCGGACGAGAGGTTCAAGGGGCCCCTGATAGAGTTCCATCAGAGTCCGGTGCTGCTCGGACGCCTGAAGGACCCGCAGGTTGCTGTCCTCGACGGAAACGTCTACGTCCGGCGTGCCGGCGTGAAAGAGCAGCCGCTGATCGTCTGGAGTCCCGTGCAGGGCGGTGGGAACCATGTGGATATCCAGACCATCGACCAGTTGCGGAAGATGCATCCGCAGTTCGAGGCCGGTGCGCAGGTGTTTGCCGACTATTGGGGCCCGCTGTTCAAAGGAGAGCAGCTTGGAAACTTAGAGCTGCTCAAGGCGTTTCCCGCATCGAACGCCGGAGTGCCGCTGTCGCCCGCGATCCGGGAGCTGTTGAAATTGAAACACGATGAGGCGGTGTTCCCCGGCGCCTATTCGCCCCGACCGTAAACCGCCCGTGGCTGCGGACGGACAGATCCTATAGGGCCGGACCTCGCTGCGCCGAGCCGGAGCCTTGGCGAAGGCTGGCGTCCGGTCCATTCCAGATCCCACATAGGGAGGAGGCCGGCCAGTTTTCGCCGTGGGCGAAAACTGTTTGGTGGGCCCTGCGGGACTTGAACCCGCAACCAAAGGATTATGAGTCCTCTGCTCTGACCATTGAGCTAAAGGCCCGTGACCAAACCCAATTGTTAAGGCACCCGCCGGCCGCCGCCAAGCGGCAACTTTGGGCTATCGGGCTTTTGCCTTGGGTTGCGACCATGGACGACAATCAGGTGAGTGAGCGCGTGCCTTTGCACCCGGGATAACCGGTGCAGCCCCAGAACTGGGAGCCGGCGCGGGAGCCTTGGCGGGCGGTGCGCAAAGCCATCGGCTTGCCGCAGAGCGGGCAGTTTGGGAGCGGGGGCTTGGGATCTGACCGATCCAACGAATCCGTCCGATCGGTCAGATCCTGCTGGCGCCGATGCTCGATACGCGCAGCGGCTAGCATTTCGCTGTAGCCGCCCTCCTGGATGAAATCGCGCTCCAGCGCGGCGACCTGCTGGTCGAGCAGATAATTCGCCTGGTGGATCAGGCAGATGATGGCATTGGCCACGACGGCGGAGTCGCGATGGCCCAGCCATGGCGCGTAGGCAATATCTGGCCGATCCGGCGGACCCGATCGATCGGACTGAGATCGCTTTCCTACCGCACGAACAGCCAGCGCCTCCGGGTCGTCCTTGGCCCACAGGCGGAGGCGCCGCTGACGGAGGTGATCCTCGTAGTCAAGGAGCAGTTCGTCGAGACTGGCGCGGGCGACGTTCACGAGGCGGAGCTCGGTCTGGCTTGAAGTCGCGGAGGCGCGACTTCCTTCCGCGATGTTCTGCCGGCCGCTCCGGGCGGCCTGTACCATCTGGTCTACGGTGCGGGAGCGCTTGTCCACAAAGCGTTCGCAGAATGTGACGGTGGCATCGTAGATGATCGTGGTCACCTGGAAGCTGCGGAGATCACGGTAACCTCCGCTCGGTCGCAGACCCTTTGCGGGCACTGATCGGGCTGGTCGGTCGGATCCGTCAGATCGGTTCGATGATCGATTATCCGGGGTGCTCATGCTCAGGCGGGAGCCGCGACACTTGAGCATCCGGCTGAAGCGGCACGAGCTGGAAATCTCCTCCGCTTCCCGGCGGGACGTTGCTGCGCCAAATACCAGGATGGCGCTGACGGCGCAGCGTCCTTCAATTGAAGCGATGAGATTACGTGACCGCGCTTCGCCTCGAGAAGCGGAATGCCGCGAGCCCTGCTACTGCGAACAGCACCAGGAGGCTGAAGCCGAGGCTTGTGCCGGAGATCCGCGCGACCGTCAGCTTCAGTTCGAGCGGAGCGGCGCCGTCGACCTGCAGGCTGCGTGCGAACGTCAGCACGCGGCCGCGCTCCGCAAGGGTCACATCAAGCGCGCCGGGCGCGGGCTCGGCGGTGAGCTGCTGGTCCACCAGACGCGCCGCGATCCCGCGGAGCGCCGTGTTCTCCTCCACCGTGTTGCCCATCAAAAGCTGGTCGACCTGCTGCGGATCGAAATTGACCTTGCCCTGCATGAACGGGTTCAGGCTGGCGGCCTGCTCGAGCTGCTCGTTGCGCGCCGCGTCCGCCCGGTTGTCGAGATACATCCTCTGGCGGCGGGTGTTCAGGCCGAGCATCGTCTGCTGCGTCCTGAGATTGCGCAACTGAACGCGGGCGTCCTCGTTCGAGGCCTCGTCAAGGGCGCTGGCCTTGGAGACGCGGCTCAGCGCCTCGCCGGCCTTCTGCTGCTCGCCCTGCTGGAGGAATGTGTTCGCCTCCTGGAGCAGCGCGACGGCCTTCTCGGCCTCCGTGGAGCGCTTCGAGACCACCATCGACTTGTACTCGTCGACGCCGAATATCCCGGCCGCGCGATCCTCCCGCAGGCGCAAGCCGCCGCTGTAACTCTCAAGCTCGTAACCGGGCGGAATCACCACACGCCACTTCACGTTCTCAAGCGGCACCCCGAGCCGGGGTCCGACCAGGCCGACCGGTCCATTCGCGGAACCGACGGCGGAATACACGAGTCGCACCGTCGCGGAACGATCGGCATCGTTTGTAGCCGAAACATGGAAAAGGTAGGCGTCGCCTTCGCGCACGACCGTGACGCTCTCGCCGTTGACGAACGTGTTGAACAGGCGCGCCCCGTCCGGAAGCCGGACCCGCAGGGTGCTCGTCTCCAGCACATCCACCTTCATCTCCACCGCGGTAAGCGACGGACCGGCCGGCGAGAAGAGGGTCGTGAGGTCGGCGGAGGTAACACGAAGCTTCAAGGTTTCCGCGACCTCGTGCCGGCGGACCGTCAGGGCGAGGGCGCCCTCCGGCTCCGCGACGTGGAAACAAAGGGCCGGCACGCTGCGATCGTTCCGGTCCTGCAGATTCGCCGGAACGGCCGCCCAGTCCGTGCGCATCCAGCCGCGCGGAAGGCTGCCGGCCTCGAGCTCCAGCCGGCCGCCACCGCGGACCGCAACGAACAGCGCCGCCTGTCGCGTGCCGACGAACTCAGGCGTGGCGACCGGCACCTGTCCCTGGTCGAGCGCAGTGAGCCCCTGGAATTCGATCTGCACATCGGTGTCCCCGGCAATACCGCGCTGGAAGCGGATCTCCCACAGATCCGGCTCGGCGGGCAGCTTGACCATGTCGCTGACCGCCGCGCCGGTCGCCCGGACGGTGCGGATGCGATCCTCGCCCAGGCCCGGCAGCTTCACGCGGAGCAGCTTCACGGCGGCGTTCTCGACGCGATAGTGGAGGGCAATCCGGGTGAGGGTCTGGCCTTCGCGCACCGTGACCTCCTGCAGCGCCTGCACGGTCACCCACGGTTCGAGGCTCTCGATGTCCACCTTGAGCGCCCAGTCGTCCTGAAGCAGACGGAACGCGAGCGTGCCGGGCTGCTGTCCGCCGACCGAGCGGGGATCGAGCTGCGTCACCTGTTCCCGGGTGACGGCCCGCAGGCGCAGTCCCTTGCCCGGAACGAGCAGGAGCTCCCCGGTCTGCCGGGTGGCCTCGCGCACGAGCAGGCGCGGAACCGGCCAGGCCTGCTGCGCGTGGGGAGCCGCGCCCGCCAGCGTCAGGGCGAAGGTCTGCTGGCCGACGGTCCTGCCGTTCAGGTGCATCGTCACGATCCGCCGGGCACCCTCCTGCGCCTCGGTCCAGTGGCTGAGGGAAGCGCCGCTCACCGCCTCGATCTCGAGACCTTCCGGGAGCGGGAAGCTCAGCTGGAAAAGGCCCACGCGGGTGATCGTCACGTTGAGATCCACGGCCATCACGAGCCTGTCGTCGTCCAGCGAATACACGTGCCGGCCCGCGATGCGCACCTCGGGGTTGACCGCCGCGACCTTCAGATCCGCCCGGCCGCCCGCCTGGCCGTAGCGCCAGGCGCGCTGCACCGCGACCAGCGGCTGCCCCTCCTTGCCGCGGGGGAGCAGGCTGGCGTCGAAATCCTGCACGTTGACGGCGGCAAGCCCTGTCGCGCGCACCGCCTCCGGCTGCGCATCGCCGCCGAAGCCGATGGCGATCAGGCCCGCGTCCCCGGCCGCCCCCGCAATGCGCAGCGGCGCAACCGAAAGGTCGAAGGGCAGCGCCCCGGCGCCAAGCTGGGTGGAAACGTCGAATTTGAACGTCTCCGTCTGGGCGGGCTCGAGGACCACGTGCAGCCTGCTCTTTTGCGGATCGAAGCGCCAGGCGCCGATCATCGCGCCCGTGACGTCGCCGACCGTCAGGCCCTTGGGCACATCGATGTCGAGCTCGGAGAGACGCCCCTGCACGGGCTGGACGGCGAAGCGCGTGAAGCCGTTGACGACGCCCGGTCCGGGCACGTAAAGGTTGGACGCCTCGGCGAAGAATTGCGTGGCCTCGGCCGCCTGGTCGCGGCGCTTTGCCCGGAGCCCGATCACCGGACGGCCTTCGGGCGAGAAGACCAACGTGGCGCCGCTCCGGTTCTCGCCGAGCGCGGGCGTTGGCAGGATCTGAACCGCCACCGGCGAGATGAAATCCCAGCCGCCCTGGTCGAGCTCGACGGTGACCCGCTGCATCGCTGCGGGACCGGTCGGCACGGCCAGACCCTGGGTGCGGTCGGGAACGGGCATCTCATAGCGGACGCTGGCTGTCAGGACGCCCGCGCGCTCGGTCACGACGTAATAGACGACCTGGTTGTCGCGTTCGACCTTTCCGAGATGGAGACCGTCGCCCTTGAAATCGGTGAGGACCGCGGGCGGCCGGAGCAGAAGGAAGCTGTCGCCTGCCGCGCCGCTGACCGTCAGTTCGAGTCCTGCAAACAGGCGGTCTCCTTTGATCGTCCAGCTTTGCACCATGGCCTGCGCCGCCTTTGTCCCGTCGGGCAGCCACGGTGACGACGCGGGATCGGCGCGAAGTGCGTTTGCGCCTGCGAGCGCCGAGGCGGCCAGGCCGGCGAACAGGAGGGCGGGGACAATGGAGGCCGCGCCCGATTCCGGTGCGGGAGGCTCATCGGGTTCACGCCGCCTGCGGATCGCGGCGATCACTCCGGGCGCGAACATCAGGAGGAATACGGCAGCTCCCGCCAGGGCGAAAAAGACCGGGGCGCCGCCGTGCTGCGCGAGCAACCCGGTGGAAAGCAGCGCCACACCGGCGGAGAGAACCAGCGGGAACTGGCGCAGGTTGCGCCGTGCCGGCAGGAGCGCAACAATCAGCGCGGCTGCGCCGGCCAGGACCGCCGCCAGACCCCGGACGTCGATCATCGCCCGCCAGGTGCTGAGATTGGAAACCTCGATCGACACACCCTCACCGGCGGGAACCATGGTCGCGGAATACGTCAGTTCGTGAAGGTTCACGCGCCGCTGCCAGGTTGCATCTGTCGCGAGCTGAAGGGCGAGAAACGTTGCGACCGCGCAGGCGGCCAGTCCGGCGCTCGTGCGCCATCCGGGCTGCGCGCGCAGCAGGAGGACGCCGAGCAGGACGACCGCAAGCAGGGTAAGCGTTCCAAGACGCGCATGACTGGAGATCCACTCGAAGCCCCTTTCGGTCAGGACCGGCCGCACCAGGCCGGCGTTGCCGCCCCGCGGGACGAGCAGTCGGCCTTCGTCGCCGCGCAGCGTCCACTCGTCGATCACGCTGGGGGCCAGGAGGCGGGGAGAGACAAGGGTGACGGAAGAGGCGGAACTCCCGGCCGCCTGGCCGAGACGCAGCGCCACCTCGGCGGGTTCGTTGGGATTGATCTGCGCTGGAAGCGGAACGAGCGTCTGGTCGCCATCGGTGCGCGGCGTCACCAGCTCGTTCTGCACGCGCGTCTCCCAAAGCTTCACGCCGGCGGGAAGCACCATGCGCAGCGCCTTGCGGCCGCGGGTCTTCACGAAGAACCTGGCGTCGGTCACGACCTGGCCGTCCCGCGCCACCTGGCTGGACAACTTTGCGAAATCAACGACCTGGTCCACGGTTTCGCCCTGGACGTACCACTCCACGGCCATCTCCAGCGCGAACGGCCGGGCCGTGTACTGATAGACCGCCAGCGAAGGCGAATTGGTGAGCAGCCGGAATTCGGCGGGAAGCTCCAGCGGCTCAAGCTTCAACAGCCCGCCCTCGGACTTGCGGATCTCATGTTTCACCTGCAGCGGACTGACGACCTGGATGAATCCGCGTTCCGCCTGAACGCCAAGCGGACGCACCTCGCCGGGGCTGATGACGCCGCCGCGCGCGCTCATCGGCTCCTCGAACGTGACCAGCAGCGTTGCGGCGCCGAGAACAGGCTGGTGCAGCGCGACAATCAGCTGGTTGCCCTCGCGGCGCCAGTCCCGGCGCACATTCTGGCCGACCACGTCGATGTTCCCCACCGTCGGAGGCACCTCGATGCGCCACTCGCCGGCCGGAGCGCCGACAACGAAATAGTTCAGCAGCACGCTGCCGTAGACGACGCCTTCCTTGAGCGAATACAGGTGAAAGACGTCCGCCTGCACGCTCTGGCCGAGCGCCTCCACGCGCAGGTCGGCAGTCCATTCCTGCTCGCGCAGCCGCCAGGCCTGCTGCAATCCCGCCGTCTGTGCCGGGAAATAACTCAACGGCACCTCGGTGAGCCGGTCCACCCGCGCCGGCACGATCCGGAAGCCGGGGGTCGAAACCGCGCCGATATGGCCTCGCACGGTCTTGGCGCCCGGAAACCGCAGCGGCGGCAGGCTCCACGGTCCGGCCGCGGCGGGCTGGTTCTTTTCCAGCCGCAGTTTCAGCAGCAGCCGGCCGTCGACCGCCTTGCCGAAAATGATCTTCAGGGCGCGATAGCCATCCGCGGCGCTCGTTTCAGGCGCGTAATCCGAGACGTCGCTTCCGTTGACTGCGACAACCGTGTAGTCCGCCGGGATCTGCAACGACCAGTCGCGCAGCGGCGCCTCGCGCACATCGAGCTCGATGCTCGCGTTGATGACCCGGTCGGTGTCCGCAAGCTCGTAGGTCGTGATCTCGGAGACGCCGACTTCGGGCTGGATCTGGGTGGCGAGAACCCGGTAGCCGTAGCTCGCCGAGGGAAAGCGGTAGACAAACACCTGCCTGGCGCCCGCCTCGACGGCCGCCCCGGGGAACTGCGCCGGAGCCAGCTGCATCATTCCAGTGACGTCGGCGACTTCGAGCCGCACCGCGCCGCTGTTGGCAACGCGCACGAACCCCGAGTGCCGCACTCCGTTTTCAGGCGTCAGCCGCAGCGGCTCGGCACGGATGGGGAAATCCCCGAGCTCCGCCTGGCTCGTGACGACCAGCGAGCCCTCGGTCTCGACGGGTCGGCTGAAGCGGACCTCAAGCATGCGGCCCGCGTCGCCCGGAACCACCTTCCAGCCGACGATATTCGCACCCTCGACGCCGACGATCTCGCCGGGCCCGTCCAGACGGCACCGCACGCCGCTCAGCTTGCCCTGCAGGATGCGGAAGGTGATCTGCGACGACTGACGCAGCAGGCCGGCGGCGACGCGCACATCCGCCAGCTCGAAGCTCGTGAAGAACAAGGCTCCTTCCGTCGCGGTGCGCGTGCGTTTCCACGCAAACGCAACGGAGCCGTTGGCGGGCAGGAATCCGCGCCAGCCCTGGGGCGTCGCCGCGGGCACGACCGAGGAGTCCGGCTTGAAGGTGATGTCGGAGCCAAGTCCTTCGAGCTGGACGGGAACGACGGCGCCGGCGGGCATTGAGAAATCGAGCGCGCGCCAGTCGCCGTTCTGGCGCACGACCGCCGCGAACGGAAGATCCACGAGCAGCAGGCCCTCGCGATCGCACACGAGATCGTAGGCGCAGGCGTCCTCTCCGACTGGAACAACCTCGGCATGCCAGCCGTCGCCCACGGCCTTTTCGCTCAAAGCCGCGCGGCCCGAAAGCACGCGCAGCCGCGCACCGGCCTTTTGCGAGCGCAGCTGGCCGCGCAGCCGGAAATCCACGCTTCCCACGGTTTCGTTCACCTTGCCCGACAGCTGTGCGCCGAGCAGCTCAGCCTCGGCAAGCGTTGCGCCGCGCTGCGTGAGATTCACCTCGATCCGGCCCTCGCCCGTCGCGAGGAACTGCCGCGGAGCGCGCGCGCCGGACGAATCGCCCACCGGCGTCATTCCGGTAACGGACGTCACCCGGAAATCGACCGTGGAGTCCGGCTGCAAGCTTACTTGAGAGGAGAAAGCCACGGCATCGCCCGGCGTGGCGATCAGCACGGCCGTGATTCCCGGGACGCCGGGATCGGCCAGCCGCGTGCGGACGACAAGATCAAGATCGGGCAGCGTCGCCGGGTCGGCCGGAAGAAAAGGACGCAGATCCAGGTAGCGCTTTCTGCCGGCGGCATCCTGCCGGACGGACCAGTCGCGAAGGTTCTTGCCGGAAACCTCGATCACCTTCCCGTCGCCTGACAATCCAAGGCTAAGCACCTCGGGTTTGCCTTGAAGCACGTGCAGCTTCAGGTGCATCTCGCCCGTCACCTCGTCCCGGGCCAGGCGCACGGCCTGGTCCGCTGTTGCGGCGAAGAACAACGGAACGGCGGGGGGCAGGCCCTGCGCCTCGACCACGATCCGCCCTCCCTCGGGGGTCAACGCCGAGGTGACATTGGCGTGGTCGGCCGCAGCCAGCGCTCCGGTAAGGCCGAGGACGGCGAGAAATACCCCTAGGGTGTGTAGGGCCGGCGCTCGTCGCCGGGCCGGCATTCGACGATAGGACGGTCCGCCGACAAGCGGCGACCCTACAGGAGGCTGATTCGGCTGTGCCGGGCGAAGATCACTTGATGTGGAGTGCATGTTGTCTCCTGGGGGTTGGAAGGTGGGATGGGGTTGAAGGTCGGGTGGTGTGGTCGCAGGCCGGATCCTCGCAGATCGGAAGGCGGCTGTCGTCATGCCCGGGTCATGGATTTGTCAGAGTTTTGTCAGGAGCAGCGCGGCGGCCACGCACAGGCATTTTTCCTGGATTCCGCGGTTGACGTGAGTCACAGAGGACACGGAGCCGCGGAAGGAGAACACCGAGAGGTTTTTGGGATTGCGCGGGTTCTTCCGAGCTACCCCACCTGGCGGGTGCAGCCCTGTGATCGAGATTCCTCCGTCTATTCCTCAGTGGACTCATGCGTTTCCTCTGTGCGCTCTGTGACGAATGGCGGTCATTCCGGATTCAGTTTCCGGGCCTGGGCATACATCGTCGCCAGCTCCTGGACGCGCGCCTCGTGACGATAATGGCTGCGGAGCGCGTTCACCACCGGGGCGAGTTCGCTGAGATTGATCTGTTCGGCGTTGGCGCCGCCGCGGAGCTTTTCTGCAAGAAGCGCGGCGGTCCCGGCAAGCTGCATCGTCGGCGTCGCCCGGTCGAAGGTGCGAACCTGCGGGTCGTAGATCATCGTCCATGAACGCTCGACCATGGCGCCGGTCTTCGCGTCGCGAAAACGAACGAACACATCGCCCAGCTCGCCTTCGCCCTGCGGCAACGTCTCGACCTGGTAGATCGCCACGGCGGCTTCCTCGGCGGCCAGCTCGGCGGCGGCCAACTTGTCGTTGCGGAAGTCCTCGGTCTTCAGACGGTGGTGCTCGAAGCCGATCAGGCGGTAGTTTCCGACGCGCGCGGGGTTGAAGCGCACCTGCACCTTGACGTTCTCGGCGGCGGGGCGGAAAGCGCCGGCGAGCTGCCGCGCGAAACCGGCGTCGGCCGACTCGGGCGAGTCGAGCACGGAATAGCGTCCGGCGCCCTTGCGGGTGAGCGCCTCGAGGACGGTGTCGTCAAGTCCGTCCGTTCCGACTCCGCACGCGTCGAACGCGAGGCCCTGCTGGCGGAGGGTGTCGACCTGCGCGGCCAGCTTCTCGGGATCCGCGTCGCCGAGGTTTGCGGCGCCATCGGTCAGGAGGACGATGCGGTTCTGCGCGTCGGCTTCGAAGTGTCGGAGGGCAAGCTCGCCCCCAAGCTTGATCGCCTCCTCGAAATTCGTGCCACCCTCGGCGGGCGTGCCGGCGATGACGTCGAGCAGGGGTTTGGCCTCGTCGCCATGCACGTCCTCGGCAAGCAGGCGGGGCTGGCGGGCGAAGCCGACGATGGTCAGGCGGTCGTTGGGGCCGAGGAGTGAAACCAGCACCTCCATCGCGCGGCGCACCGTTGCGGCGCGGTCTTCGCGCTCCATCGAACCGGAGGTGTCGAGCAGGACGGTGAGGTGCAGAGGCTGGCCCGCGCCGCGACCCGTCGCCGGAACCTTCATTGCGATCCGGACAAGGTTGCGCTGCTGAATGAACGGATGGGACGCCTGCTCGATCCGGCACGAGACCTTTTCCGACGCGGCCGGGGAGGGATCGCCGTAGTCGAAGGCGTTGTAGAACTCCTCCGGGCGGATCCGGTCCGGCTCGGGCGCCTGGCCGCGCGCGAGGTCGGCCTGCGCGAGCCGGAAAGACACGTCGCTCACGTGCAGCGAGAAGGTCGAGAATGGTTCCTTCGACCCGTTCACCTCGGCGACCGGCTCCTCCGGCGGCACGGGCTGGGTCGCAGGTTTGGCAGGCTCCCCGCCGCCGGCACCGAGTTCCGATTCCGCCTTCAACGCCGCCTTTTTTGCCCTGACGGCGCTGGAAGGTGCAGCGGGGCTTGGGGCGGCTTCAATGTTGTCGACGTAGTTTTCAGCAGGAAGGAGAGCCTTTGCTGCGTAACCCTTGTCGTCGGGAGCGGAGACAACGAAGGGCGAAAGCGTGACGACCTCTTCGGAATAATTGGATGGACTGGCGGGCATGTTCGCGGCGGCGTCAGCGAGGTTGCCGACGCCGAACAATGCGGGATTTGCGGAGCCACCCACGCCGGAGACTGCCGGTTGCGCGCCTTCAGGAACAGCAGCCGAAACCGCATCCGCGGCGATTGCCGACTGGTCAAGATCGCCGGTCTTCTTCGCCCAGTCCTCGCCACTGACACGGGCGGCAGCATCCGCGCCTCCGATGTCTTCCTGGAATTGTTTTTTTCCTGCAGAGATGGATTGTCCGATATTTTTCAAATCAATCCGTACGCGGGTGCCGGCCAACGTCTCAGTAGCAGTATAGAAACGGCACTCGTCCGCGGTCACGGTGCCGGTCGTGGGTTTCATTTTGACCTCCTCGTGTGCCCACGGTTGGCTGGCCCAACTGAGATCCCCTTTTGCTGGGGGTAGCACTGTCCTGGCAAGTGACACGGATCCCGAAGGCTCCTCATCATTGCTCACGTCTGCCTGTTTTGGCATCACAGGCGTCACGACCGGGGCTGTGTCGATCGGTTCGGGCCGTCCTCCTGACCCAGATTTGAACCGGACTTCTGCCTCTTGTCGGCGCATCGCTACCCGTTCTTCTTGAGCTTTGATCGCTTCCTCGACCATAGCCCTTCTTGATTCCAATCTTGATTCCAAATCAGCCGTGGTCTTCTGATCGGTCACTCGTTCCTTGTGGAGAAGATCGTCTCGCGACTCGAATGCGCCGGTGATCCTGTCAAAGACAGTTGGGTCCCCGCCGGAAGCATGCGACACGATATCCCCACCGTACCTTACCTTCTGAAACGCAGGGATGCTCATGGCGACGACGAGCATCACGAGAAGGCAGGCTGCGGCGCCCATCATCCAACGGGACTGGCTTTGCTGCTTTCGTCTCAGCGCTGCGGGGGACAGGTAGATGGGTGTGTCGGGTTCAGGCGGACGCGCGGGAGTTCCCGTCACACCGATTGTCTGGAGGAGCTTAGCCCGGCGTTCGGGGGAGAGCCGGAACGGCACCTTGTCGGGGCGGACAGCCTCGGCGACGAGTCCCTGCGCCACATCGATCCGGCGTTTGAAGGCCGCGATCTCCGGCTTTTCCGCGGCCAGGCGTTCGAGCTCAGCGGCCTCGAAAGCGGACGCTTCGCCCGCGGACCAGGCGACGATCCGCGCCTCCAGCTCGGGTGAAATCGGGGTTTCCATCTCTGGTTTCTTTTCGTCGGAATTCATAGCGGCCTCCTATCCCTGGCTCCCCTCGATGCCCGCGTTCCGCAGGCTGTCGGCAAGCCCCTTGAGCACGTGATGCAGGCGGTAGCCGACGTTTCCGACGCTCAGGCCCGTGCGCCGGCTGATGTCCCGGTACCTCAAGCCGTCGTGATATTTCAACTGGATCAGGTTCCGGTCCTCGGGCGGCATCTCCGCGAGGAACAGACGCACCATTCCAACCGCCTCGTTGCGGGCGAGCGCCTCCGGCGGAAGTCCGCCGCCCCCGGGGACCGCCTTCTCATCCAGCTCCGCCTCGGCGGGCTGGTCGCGGAGGTGGTTGAGCGCGAGATTGTGTAGGCTTCGGTAAAGCCAGGCCCTGGGGTTTTCGACCTCGTTCCACACCCGGTGCAGGCGCAGGAACGCCTCCTGGACAAGGTCCTCCGCGACGGAGCGCCGGCCGACCAGGCCGATGGCGAAGCGCAAAAGCCCGCTTTCCTCGGACTTGAACAGCGCGGCGAGCGACACCGGTTCGGATTTCACGGCCATGGGACGAAACGCCGCCGGCGGCGAACCGGTCTGCAAAGGCGGAACCGGCCGGTCGATGACCGCAGGTCTCTCGGCGGAGGAAAGGGGATCGAACATGGCGTCATTGTAGTAGACACGCCGGCGGGGTTTTTCTTAGGGGGAACTTCTTCGGAGCTGCCGATTTCGAGCGATAGCCCCGGGGGACGGGCAGGGCAAGCGCGGGGTTAGCCGATGCCGGAAAGCGGCGCGAGCAGGCAACTGTAAGTTTATAGGACGTATAAGTCCGATACGTTTTAAAGCATAACGCCTATTGACGTAACGCTACCAAACGTTATCAAGGCAGCATGCCCGCTATCACGAATCCATTTTTCTTGGGATCGGCGGGCGGGGAGGGTGGTCTTGCCGGCCGGGAGACACTGATGCCTCCGCTGCAGCAGTTGATGACGGAGCGCGGACGCAGGATGGTCGTCTCCGGGCGGAGGCGCATGGGGAAGACGGCGCTGATCAAGGCGGCGGCGGGCAGGGCCAGGGCGACGTTCGTCTACTGCGACGTCTCGACCGCGACCGGTTTGGGTGAGGTGGCGCGCAAGCTGATGGGCGCCGCGCCGGCGGAGGGCGGTCTGAGGCTGGCCAAGGCGCTCGAGATCGCCGGCAGATCACTGAGGAGTGTCGGTGTGTCCGTCGGGAGGATCACACTGAGCAGCGGTGAGCTTCGGCCGGAGGACGGACGCAAGACCCTGGAGGGCGTGCTGAATTTCCTCAACGAGCGCGCAGCGGCGAACTACGAGGTGTGGACGGTCTGTCTGGACGGGTTTGAGGAGATCCGCGCGATGGGCGGGCCGGAGGGCGACTGGCAGCTGGGCGGCGTCACGCAGGAGCACAAGAGCCTGAACTACATCTTCGCGGGCTCCGATCCGCGCCTCGTCGGATGGATGACCGGCGCCGGAGGCTCCAGACAATTGCAGCGGCCGGAGGTCGGCCCGGTGGGCGCCGACGAGCTGGCCCGCTGGATTGACGGGCGGGCGGGGGCTGGCGGGCTGCGCAATTTCTCCTCTGGCGGCCGGATCGTGGCTGCCGCCGGGCCCTGCACCGGGGACATCATTCGCCTGGCGAAGGCCGTCTTCAGCCTAACCACCGGGAACACGCCCAAGGATGTCGTCGCAGCGGCCTTTGACTCCATCGCCCTGGGCGACCTGCACGGCGAGTATGTCGACCACTGGCGCTCTCTCCCGGCGAGCCAGCGGGGGATGCTGCGCGCGATCGCGGACGGCAGGCAGCCGACGGCTTCGGACACCCTGCGCGAATATGGGCTGCGGGCTGCGTCGACGGCATCGACCGCGATTGAAGCGCTGGTGGAACGGCAGTTCCTCGTGCGCACGGACGCGGGGGTTGTTTTCGACAGCCCCTTCTTCCGCCGCTGGGTCGCCTTNNGGCGCATCTGCCGGTTGACGGTGGCCTCAGGCTGTCCGTCGTGGCACGGGTCTCCCGACCCGTGATCCGGACAACATGGGCAGGAATGCCTATGCCATGAAGGACTACCGCCAATCGGGAGATGTGCCCGACGCGATGTCCGGCGGGCTTTTTTCATCGAATCATCATCCGGACTTCATAATGCTATCATTCGGAGTTGCGATGCTCCCGCTGTGATGACCGCCGATACAGAGCCCCGAACCCCCGTCGGAACGGAGGAGCCCCGTCCTTCATCCCTGATGCATGGACCGGCGGCTCAGTGCACCGCACTCCGGACTGTGGCGGCGGGGCTGGTCGCCGCGACACTCGGGGAATCGCTCACGAGGATGTTCCCGGCGCTGGAACTCGGCCTTTTTGCCGGCGGGGCTGCCCGGCTCGCGGCGCTTTTCACCGGATCTCCCGTGGTGCGGACAGAACAAGGCTGGGCGCTCCCGGCCGGGAGTTCTCCGGTCGTGGTGACCGCAGCCTGCAGTGCGACAAGCTTCTTCGTCATTGTGGCCGCGATCGTCGCATGGCAGCTCGCGCGGCGGGGGCGGCCTGTCGCGTTTGCTGCGCTTGCCGGACTCGTCGCCGCGCTGCCGGTCGCGATCTTCATCAACTCGCTGCGGATCGTCACCGTTGCACAGGCGCACCGCTGGGTGATTCCGCTATTCCCGGACAGCTTCGGTCCCTTCCTGCATCTGTTGACTGGGGTCGCCGTCTTCCTGCCGTCGCTCATCGCGCTCAACCTCATTCTTGAACACCATGGACACCGCCACACCCGCTCAAATTCCTGAGCCGGAGAGCCCGCCGTCGCTGCTGCCGGCTGTTCTTTGCGGCCCCTTTTCGATCTTCTGGCTGTGGGTCCTGCCGATTGCCGTGTTGATGGCCCTGAACGTGCAGGGCTACTGGGTCATTGAAGGCAACATGGACCCGGGCCAGCAACGGACGGCCTTGGTCCTCGGATGCGCCGGGCTGGCTGATCTCGTTGCGGGGCTGGCCCTCTTTCTTTTTGCATGGCGTCTGGAAAAGTCGCCGGCGTCCCCCTGTGCGCGTCATCCGTTCTGGGGAGTGCCCGCGCTTGCGGCGCAGATCGCCTATCTTTGGCTGGCGTTTGCCGACATGGACACGGTGCTGCCGCAGAGCGTGACGGTCTGGATCTATCCGCCCGAGCGGTTTCTGTTCAACCAGTTCGCCTTTGCGATGATCCCGCTGTTTCTCGGGGTCCTTCGGATCGCGTGCGCAAAGCCGATGCGCAAGGCCGCCGGCGATCTTGCGATCAGTGCGGTCCTGGCGTGCGGGGCGCCGGTCGCGCTCTACATCGGTTTGAACATGCTGCATTGGCTCGATCATGGCCTGGGGAGCCACACGGCGGTCATTTTGGCGACGACCGTGATTCTCCTGAGCCTTGCGATGTTCGCGGGCATCATCCGCAGCTTGATGCTGGCATTGCGGTTCGCCCGGGACCGCGGCCCTGTCGTGGAGCGCGTGGCGATTGTGCTCGTTGCCCTTGCCCTGCCGGTAAGCGGACTATTGCTCAACCGTACGATCCCGTTCCCCGCCGATTTTCAGGCGTGGGAGGTCTACGGGCTGACGCTGGCCAATGCGGCCATCCTCCTTTTCGCATCATGGAGGCATGCGCGACAGCCCCGGCTGAGTTTCGGTCTGCTCTGCCTGACGCTTCCGTTCTCGCTCTATTTCTTCATCGTCTTTCTGCCGTACACGCCGCTTTCCATCCTGGCCGTTGTCCTCATGGGCGCGGGGTTCCTCGTACTTGCCCCGACCTTTTTGTTTACGCTTCACCTCCACCTTTTTAACAAGGCCCGATGCGAGGCTGGACGCGGCTGGAGCGGAACCCGGATGGCGGTCTCCGGTCTGCTCTGCTTCCTTGTCGTGCCTGCGTTCTTCACCCTGCGCGGTCTCGCCGACAAGGAGGCTTTGAATGCGGCGCTCGATTACCTGTTCACGCCGGTGGTCAAAAGCGGAGACACCCGGTATCCCGCAAGCCTCTCGAACCTCCGCCGTGCGCTCAACAGCCATCGGAACTACAAGAACGGGGTCTATTATCCGCTCCTGTCGGACTACTACAGCTGGCTCGTGTTCGACGATCTTATCCTGCCCGACGACAAGCTGGCCCGGCTCGAGAAGGCCTTTCTGGGCACGACCGGCTTGACGGAGAACCACGATCTCCTGCGGAGCCGGAATGGTTCGCTGTTCGGTGGGCGGAGTGTCCGCGACCGGGCGCGCATGCCACGGGCGACGCCTCCCCCGCGCACCGTGGAGGTGAGCGGTCTCGACGTGCGCGTGTCTCCGGTTGGCGACACCGATGGCGTGTTCACCCTCGTCATGACCTTGCGCAACACCGGATCGCAGGCTGCCGAATACCGCCGGACACTTCCGCTGCCGGCGGGGGTGTTCGTCAACGGCTTCCGTCTTCACATCAACGGAACGCCGGTGCCCGGCCGCATTTTTGAGAAGAAGACCGCGCTTTGGGTGTACGCGATGATCCGCGACAGCGAGCGCCGGGATCCCGGGCTTCTGCTCTACAACAAGCCGGACGAACTCGAACTCCGGGTTTATCCTGTTGCGGCGGACAAGCCGGCGACGGTGGAGATCGACTTTCTCGTCCCCGGCCGCCCCGGCGCAGCGGATGCACCCGTTGCATCTGGTGACCCTGCCGCGGTGCTGGCCTGGCTGGGTGGAGCGTTTTCGCCGCAGCTCGCCGCCGATCCTCGCGGAGGATTCCTCGCCGGTGCGTTTGCGCCACGGCTCCTGCCGGTTGTCGGGCGGCAACCCTATCTTCATCTTATCGTCGATCGATCGGCGGACAACGGATTCACCGGCGACATCCCCGCTGCGCTGCGGGTGCTGCAAAAGGAGTTTCCCGAAGCCCGCGATGCCCGGATCACGCTTGCCAACTACAACATTGTCGACCTCGTGCCGGGTCTCACCCCGATCGACGAACTCGCCAACGGTCAATTGCCGGACGCAACGCGCGCGCTGCCCGCCCGCGGCGGCTTCGCGCTCGATCTCGCGCTGGCGCACGCGATCCGCCAGCACCGGGATGCGGATCTCGACGGCGCCGGGACGGCAAGAGGCGTGCCGGAGCGTCCGGTTTTTGTGGTTCTCAGCCGGAAAGCCGGACCGCGCCCTCTCGATCTCGAGGTTGCCGGCGCCTGGTCGGGCCTGGTGCCCGGACTTGAGATCCGTGAATTGGGCGCCGATGGCTCGATGGTGACGCACCGGGCGTCCGGTTGCACGGCTGCGCCTTTGCTGCGCCTGGGAACGTCCATGCGGTCGCTCGTTGGGGGGATGGCGACACGTTTTGCCGCGGGCGGAGAGACGGACCATCTCGAGTGCTGGGCTCCCGACACCGCTCGGTGGATGCCGGTGGCGGAGGTCGGACGGCAGGCGGGCGCGAGCGCATGGTCGCGCGCGGTGGCGCTCCAGCTTCAGCAACAGGACCACGCCCGCAACCCCGGCGCATCCGGCGTGGATTTGCCGGCATTGGTGAAGGGCAGTCGCGAGAGCGGCATCCTGCTTGCATCCACAAGCTACATCGTTGTCGAGAATGCGGCGCAGTGGCGCACGCTTGAATCAAGCGAACGCCAGAAGCTCGGGCAGAACGCCGCGCTTGAATTCCGCGAAACTCCGGCGCCTCCGGCGGTCGTGATAGCGCTTGGTTTCGGCCTCTGGCTCGTGTTCCGTCGCTGGCGAGGGAGCCGTCGAATGCAAGCGGTGTGATCTGGAGGCGATGGGGATCGTCAGCGATTCGTTTCCGCCTGGTCTTTCACCGACGTGGCCGATGCTGGCGCGGCGGCGAGATGCCGCTCCATTTCCACCGTCGAGGCCGCATAAAGTTGCTGAAGCTCATCGGGAAGGGTTGACCACTCTGAGAACTGCTGCGCACGGGCGCGCTGCAGCGCCGCCGCGCAGCGGCCGGCGATGCGGTTCCATCCCAACGTCGAAAAGCAGCCCTTGAGGGCATGAAGAGACTCGGCCAGACTGTCCTGGTCATTTTTGGAAACGGCCTCCATCAGACGCGGCCAGATTGTCTCGAAATCTGCGATGACGGCATGATGCATCCGCTGCTGGATCGCCACAAGTTGCTCGCGGGGAAAGCCGGGGAATGCCACTTCCAGGTGCATGAAATCGACCAGCGGGAGCTCAACAGGCTCGGTCGCCGTGGAGGGCAGGGGCGACGCGCTTTGCACCGATGGCACACCGGTGAAAAGGCGGACCACACACGATTCGAAAGCTCTCGGGGAGATCGGTTTGACGATGCAATCGTCCATGCCGGCTGCCATGCACGTGTCCCGTTCGCTGGCGAGCGAGTTTGCCGTGAGCGCCACCATCTTCGGTCGCTGACCGGGGTCGGGAAACAGGCGAACAATTTCGCGGGCGGCTTCAAGGCCGTCCATGACCGGCATCTGCACATCGAGCAGGACCAGATCGCAGGGGCCTTTTCTCAAGGCTTCGATCACCTCCACTCCGTTCTCAACAACCTCGGCCTGATAGCCGAAATAGGCTGTCAGCTGGCGGAGCAGTTCACGACTGATGCGAACGTCGTCCGCGGCGAGAATACGCAGGGGCAGACGCGCCCCCAGAGGTCGGAACGGTCTTGTGCCGGGCCTGGGCGGTGCGGTTGCAGGTGGCGCTGTGGCGTCTCCTGGAACGGAAACTTGCGTAATTGGTACGTCCTCCATCGTGCGGCAATGCAGGAAACAACATAACCAATATCGGCTCGGAAACGAGATACTTGTAGACGTAGACGTATTGCAGGCGGATCGCATCTAGCCCCAATACTGTTCACTTA
>PMKA01000212.1 GCA_003157575.1 Opitutia bacterium | reverse complement strand
GGCCGGGCCGGTCTGCACCGTCACCAGCGTGTTGCCGAACATCCTCTTTGCGTACTCGAGGGCCTCGGCCTTCGACTTTGCGATCTTGACGCCCCCCTTGAACCCGTCGACGAACGTGCCCTTGCCGCGGCCTCCCGCGTGTATTTGGGCCTTCACTACAACGAGGCCCTCGGGGAAGCCGGCGAGCGCCGGTTCGAATTCGGCGGTGGAGCGGGCGGCGGCGCCCTTCGGCACCGCGACGCCGTGTTTTTCGAGCAAAGCCTTGGCCTGATATTCGTGGATGTTCATCGTTGGATCAATGTTGTCGCAAAACGGGGGTCTGACGCAAAACGAAAGCCGAGGGGGTCATTGGGGACGCTGCCGCCGGATCGTCTCGAACTGGGCGGGCGAAATCAGTCGCCGCGGCACGCGCCTCGCCGCCTCGCCCAGCAGGATCTCCCAGTCCTCGGCCGTCGGCGGACCATACGGCTTCCAGGGCTGATGGTGCCCCTGCTTGCGGCTCCAGGCGATGTCGTCGCCGAAGATCTGCGCGCGCACCTGGAACCGTTTGCCGTCCTCGTCCCGAGACCACCATCCGAATTCCGTTGTCATGGTGCGGGCGCCAGATCCGGCATCATCGATCCTGAATCGGGGAGGGCGTCCCCCGTCGGGGCAAGCGCGAACACCGCCACCACTCCGCCCAGGGCAAAACGGCCGCCCGAGGCGCGCACGCGCCGCACGACGATCCGTTCGGGGGAGGCGTCGACCGCGTAGCAGCCGAAGGGCGGACGGAAGGAGCCGGTGTTGATGATGACCGTGTTCGACCGGACCCACACGCCCGGCCAGTGGGTGTGGCCGACGACGACAAAGCGGGTCCCTGGCCGGAACTGAAGCGCGAACGCGGCCGCTCTCTCCGGCAGCTCCTGCCACGCCTTGATCATGGCGAAGGTGCAGCGCGGCGGCCAGAAGATGCGGAAGACCCTCCGCAAGCGTCCCCACGGGTGGCGGGGATGGGGATTCTCAGATAACTCGAACCTCGCGCTGGCGCGCTTGCAGGCGGCCAGGCGTTCGCGGGGGTTTTCCCTCTCGGCGGCCGGCAGCGCGGCCAGTTCCTGGCGGTAGAACTCACGGATCTCCGGAAGTTCGTGGCTCCAGGGGACCAGGTCCTCGAACAACACCTCTCCGTGAGTCACGAGCACGACGCCGCCAAGGAGTTCGAGATGGTGGATGGTGGAGATGTCCGGATCATGATTGCCCGTTATCGCAGTGCCGCCCGGAACCGAGCTCCGGAGGAACTCCGTGAATTCCTGGCGGACATTGTCGGCCTCCTGCGAAGCCGGGCGCTCGCGGGTCTCTATGCTGTCGCCGTTGAACACGACACGATTGGCGCCGGCGAACAACGGCTGAAGGCCGTCCAGCGAGCGCACACGGCTGGCCGGATCGCCGTAATGGAGATCCGAGATGATGCGCGTGATTCCGGAGACCACAGGAGACACCTGCAACGCTTCAGTTCTCCTTCCTGCCAAACGGGCTCATCCCGCCGAAGTCGGGGATCTCGATCTTCTGAAAACCTTCCGGCGGGACAAAAAGCGAGTCGTCGGGCGACTTCGGGTCGATGGCGACCGCCTCCATGCGCATCTGTTCCTTTCCGGATTTGTCTTTTGACACCATCCGCAGCGGGAAGAACCCATGCTCGGCCAACGCCGACTCCCAGGCGCTCTTCGGCGCCGGCCGCCCCATCGGGTTTCCGCCGGCCATGCTCTGGAACACCCCGAGACCCTCGGCGCCCCATATCTCAGACTCCTGATTCCTGCTCCTGACGATGATCTTCTCGCATTTGTAGCCGAGGATGGTGTCGGTCTCGCCCGTGCGGACGAACTCGACGTCCCCTGGAGTGCCCGCCGCCCCGGCGGTCTTCTGCGGCTCCGGCATCTTCCTGACCATGTACATATTCTGGTCGGGCATAAGGATGGTCACCTCCCGCTTCGCCGTGTCGACAATGGAGGCGAGCGTCTTTCCCTGGCCGGCATCCACGTCGACGCGCATAAGTCCACCCTTTATATAGTAGTTCATGAACATCGACGGATCGCCCTTCGAGCCTCTCGCGGCCATGTCTGGGGAAGTCATCTTGAGGCGGATCATCCCTTCGAAATCCTTGGCGGAGAGGCCGGCCGACAGGGCAAACGACGCGAACAACACGGTGAGGTAACGAGGTGTTTTCATGAGGTGCCTGAATATTGTCCGCGAGGCGGTTCAGCTCAAGCCCCAAGAAACGTGGCGCGGTCGTTCGCGGGCTGCGGCGCCCCTGTCGCGCTGTGTCCAGGAGACGCGACGTCGCTCATCCCATCTTCCAAAGGCGTCGCGTCCCCGGAAAGAACGCGGGCGAATTCATCCACTGTCGGGGCCGGTCCGGAATTTTGCTTGCGCCTGCGGGAACGGAATGCTGGTTATTCCAGCTCTTTTGGTGCGGACTCTTAGCTCAGTTGGTTAGAGCGCTTCCTTGACATGGAAGAGGTCGCTGGTTCGAGTCCAGTAGGGTCCACCATTTTTCGCCGCTGGCGAAAATGCCGCACCGAAGCCTTGGCAAAGGCGGGCCGACGCGAGGGATCTCCGTTGGTTCGATGATCGCTTTCTTGCTCCGGGTTGTTTCATGCAGATCGTCGACTTCAAAGGCGACATGCGGCAATCGCTTCACGATCAACACGGAGTCGGCAGGGGCGCGGAGAGCGTCGGCACTGAGAAAACTTTCACGTCCCCAATTGAAGGGGGCAAACCGAGGGTCGTCGATTTCCGGGTTGTCCTGCACGTCCGGAGAACCGGAGAGCCGAGTCCAAAGGCGCACCGGTTAAGCCGCTGGAACCGGAGTCAACATTCCTCGCCCTTAACCATTCGGATCGACACTCGGAACGTGAGCGAGTGGTTGGCAACGCACGCTCGTCATAGGGTTGGTGGTATGTACAATAGAATAGACAAAAACGGCAAAGGGTGCATATTCTATTGTACGTCATGCCTAGGAATCGTCCAACTTTGTTCCCCGCGACTGCCAGGCAGCTTGCTGAGCTGGGCGAGCGGCTGCGCCTGGCGCGCTTGCGCCGCCGCTACTCGGCAGAGTCGGTAGCCGTGCGTGCGGGCATTACCCGGGTGACGCTGGCCAGGGTGGAGAAGGGTGACGCCGGGACGAGCATGGGTGCGTACGTCGCCGTCATGCGCGTCCTCGGCCTGCAGGGCGATTTGGACGCGCTCGGCAAGGACGACGAACTCGGCCGCAAGCTGCAGGATCTGGGCATGTCGATCGGGCGGACGGCGCCGCGCCGCCGGACCGGCGGATCTCCCTTGGCGTCTGAATCGACCGAGCGTCAGGCCGCCGGGCCGGGGAAAGGGACGTGATGGCCGGGGCCTCCAAGTCAGGGCGGAACCCAGCCCGCGAACAAGTTGAGGTCGTACTCGACGCCGACCTGTTTCCAGACGCGTGCCGGGTCGGAACGCTTTTCTACGCATCGGCCCGCGGTCATGGTGTTTTCTCGTTCGCCTACGATCGAAAGTGGCTGAACCGGCCGGATGCGTTTCAATTGGACCCCGACCTGCAACTGCACGGCTCCGAAAGTTATCCCAGCAACGCAGCGGGCGTGTTCCGCACCTTTGTCGACTCGGCGCCGGACCGCTGGGGGCGTCTCCTGATGGAGCGTCGCGAGGCGTTGCTGGCGCGGGTGGAGAAACGTCCGCCGCGTTCGCTTTCCGACTGGGATTTTCTGCTTGGGGTGCACGATCATTGCCGGACGGGAGCGCTGCGGTTCCGTCGGAATGAGAGCGCGCCCTTTCTCGACGACAACCGCGCGCTGTCGGCGCCGCCTCTTGCTTCGCTGCGGGAACTGGAGGCCGCCTCGCTGGCAATCGAGGAGCCGGATGCACCGGAGCGGGCGCTCTTCAGCCAATGGCTCAGCGCGCTCATGGCGCCAGGAAGCTCCCTGGGCGGGGCGCGGCCGAAGGCCAATTTTACGGACGGGGATGGATCCCTGTGGATCGCCAAGTTTCCCAGCCGCGAAGATCGCCGCAACATCGGCGCCTGGGAGATGGTCACCCACGCGCTGGCGCAGAAGGCGGGTATCGACGTGCCGCAAGCCAGGCTTCTGAAGCTCGGCAGCCGGCACCGCACCTTCGCTTGCCGGCGATTCGACCGCACCGAAAGCGGCCGGCGCCGTTTTTTTGTCTCGGCGCTGACTCTTCTTGACCGGCAGGACGGGCAGGGCGGCAGCTATCTCGACCTGGCGGAGTTCTTGAGCACCCGCGGCAGCACGCGCAACCGGGCGCGCGACCTCCGGCAGCTTTGGACCCGCGTGGTGTTCAACATCCTCGTGTCGAACACGGACGATCATCTGCGCAACCATGGGTTCATCCTTGAGCCCGACGGGTGGCGGCTTGCACCCGCCTATGACGTCAATCCCAACGTCGAAAAGCGCGATCACGTTCTTGCGATCGACGCGACCGATACGACCGGGGACGTGGACCTCGCACTGGCGACCGCGAAGCTCTATGGCGTCAAGGCAGCTGCCGCATCCCGAATCCTGAAGGATGTCGAGCAAGCGGTCCGTTCCTGGCGCGTCCAAGCCAACGCACTCGGGTTGCCCCGCTCGGAAAGCGAATCGATGGCGGCAGCGTTCAAAGTCTCTCACTCTGGCGGAATGGCATCCGCTTGAACGAGGACCAAGGGGGCCTGAACGGGGCAACCTTCGCCGTTTGTCGTTCCGCTCCATCGAGACCGAGGTTCAACGTGGAGGGCTGAAATGGATCAAACTTTGCAGTTCGTCATTCCGCTGCATCAAGACGCGGTTCAACGGGCAAATTGGAGGTGGAGTTCAGAGTGCAAAGTGCAAAGTTTGACCCCTTCGGAGTACGCATCTGTGTCCGGAGTACGCCGAAAGGGTCACGAGTTGACCG
>PMKA01000510.1 GCA_003157575.1 Opitutia bacterium | reverse complement strand
CGTACAGTGAACTGTTTGGGGCTATGGTCGAATCGGTTATCGATTCATCAAAACCGTCGCTGATTCCACTGTGCAGGTTGGTTGCTTTCAGGTAGAGGATCGCGTCTTTTGCCGCACGGTCCCAGTACCCCAGGGAAATCTCTGCTCGCAATTTTCCGCGCAACTCCGGTGCATGCTCGTTGATTATGCTTTGGGGTGAGTCGGAGACTGCCGCGGTCGTTCCGGCGGATGCCGCGTCGCCACACTGTATCATGTAGTCGTCACCGAGGCCAGACATGTAGAACATAACTCCGTATTTGTCGATGATCCCGCGTCGAGCGTTATCCTCGGCGGCCGCTCGGACCTCATCATCGGGGTCATCGCAACCGAGGTAGTCATACTTGTTCACGGAATCATTTCCACAGAAGCCGTAAAGGTCGATTCCGCCTCCCTCTTCGAGCGGGTCTCGGTTGATGAACCGTCCCAACTGCGGCGAATAGTACCGCATCCCATAGTACACGAGTCCGGCGCTTGTCTCGCTGTCCGCGTACTTGGTCGAATGCCGGAATGGATTGGACGCTGCGTAGCCGCCCTGCGCGTTCTGGAGGTTGCCGAACGGATCGTATTCGTACGCCGCGGCAAAACCGCCTCCGGAACTGTAAAGGGCGATCACATTGTGCGAGGCGTCGTACACGGGCCAGTATTGCGCCGCGCCTGCGTCGACGAGCAGCAACCCTCCGACGCCGCCGGCGCCCGCAAGGGTGCCCGACACGTCGGGTCCCCACGCGAAGCGGCGCAGGATGTTGCCCGAGGCATCCAGCTCCGCAATCAGGTTCCAGCCGTCGTAAAGAAACCGGGTCGTGGATATGCCCGTGCCGCTCTTCTGAATCCTGCGGCCAAGATAGTCATAGACGTAGGTCCATGAGGACGGGCCCTGCGTCACGCCGATCAGGCGGTTCTCGCCGTCGTACGCGTACGTGCGCACGCCGTCGCCTGTCATGTTCCCGTTCCCATCGTAGCTGAAGGAGCCCAGGCCGGGAGCGGCGGTGTACTGGTCGAGCGCGTTGGCGGCGTACCCGTAGGTGGCGTCGCGATTGCCGATCGGATCATACTCAAAATCACGCCCCGTGCCCGCGAGCAACGAGCCGACGAGCCAGTTCGAGGTCAGGACGTACTTGGCGCTGGAATCGACCTCCGATTTGTCGGTGTAGGCGTAGTCCACATGAACGCCCGGGTCGGACGTGCGGCCCAGCGCCGCCATGAATCCGGTCCCCTGGGTCTTCTCCGTGCCCCGCCGCCCCACGCCATCATACCCGAGCCGGGTTTCCATCCGGCTGGAGGTCACGCTGCCCCAAATGTGCGTCATCTTGTCGAGGCGATTACTGTCACTGCGGTAGTCGTAGTCACGCAAATAACCGCCGGCCTGGCTGACGGTGTCGACGAGGTTCGAGTTGGCCACATAGGCGTAGGCGAAGGCCGTTCCGCCGTTGTAGGCCACGCCATTCAGGCGCAGGACGTCGTCGTACCCATACGCCACGGTGTAGGCCGAGCCGCCGCCGATCTTCACCGAGGCGGCGGGGCCGTTCAGCCGACCCGAGACCTGGTACTGGTAGTCGTAGTTGAGGACGTTGTTTGCGCTCCCATAGAAGCCCGAAGGCAGGGTCTCGCTTTTTAGCCGCGCGCTCTTGTTGCGCAGCTCATTTTCGTAGCCGTTGTCCGCCCACGTGTCGTAGTAGGCGAAGCTGCGCTGGCCCGCGGCGTCGGTCACGGTGAGAACCTTGCCGGTGCGATCGTACGTGCGCACGACGTCGGTCGTAACCAAGTCGGTATAGTCCACCGTTTGAAGCAGGTTCATCGAGTTGTAGAGATAATTCGTGACCCAGGCGCGGGCATCGGTGCGCTTTTTCAGCTGCCCGAGATCGTTGTATTCGTAGTGCATCGCCCCGCTGCTTGCGTCGGTCTTGGTGGTGAGCAGCCCGGTCGAGGCCTGGTAGGTCCAGGTCGTCGCATCGCCGTCGCCGGTGAAGCCCGAGGGAAGCGCGCTGCCAGTCCACGTGCCGGACCGGTACGTGTGCATCCCGGTCTTTTGTCCGAGATCGTTGTACTCGTAGCGAACCGGATTCACAGTGTCGCCCCACTGGCGCACGAGGTTGCCGGCCGTATCGTAGAGGAAATACGCCGCCTTGCCCGCGCTGTCGGTCTGCGCGCACACGCGTCCCGCGGCATCGTACGCGTACCCCGTGTACCGGCCGTCCGGCGGGGTCGCCATGGCCACCAACGTGGAGCCCGGCCAGTAGGCAAAGTCCGTCGCCCCGATGCGCGGATCTGTGCTCGCTTCAAGCCGGCCCAGCGAATCGTAGCTCATGAGGCTGGTCTGCCCTTGCGCGTTCGTCGAGCGCACGGGCAGGCCGTCACGCGTAACGGTCTGCAAAACCTGATTCGTGCCCGCGACCGTCGTGTTGACGGTGAGCATCTTGTTCGCGCGGTCGAGCGTGGAGGTCGTTTCGGTCCTGTTGCGGTCGAAGTCGAGCGACACCTCGTGGGCGACCGTGGTCGCGGTGAGCCCGCTCAATTGCGAATAGGCCTGCGAAGCGTACCGGGATGTCGCAGCGTTCGAGCCATCGTAGGGCCAGGCAATCTGGCCGTCGTAGCGATACCAGTCGCCTGTGGAGCAGCCGGGCGCGCCCTGCTGGTAGGCAAACTCGTATTTTTTGATGCCGAGATCCGAGCTCAGGTCGATGGCGCCGTTGCCGTTCGCATCGAGAGCCTCGAACTGGAGGCGTCCGTAGGCATCATACGTGTAGAGGTGCGTGGGTGTGAGCTTCGTGTTGCCCGAGGTCGTGTCCTGGCTCGCGAGTTGTCCGAGCGAATTGTAGGCATCGCTGACCACCCGCGCGCCGCCGGACCACGCGGCGGTTTCGACGCGGTCGGGGCGGCCGAGCCAGTCGACGCAGGTTGCGGTCGCCTGGCCGGTTGCGGTGAAGGTCTCGATGGTCTTCAGGAAGCCGTTGGTCGAGTTGTAGCTGTAGCTGTACGCAACATCCGGCACGGCCGTGCCTGTGACGGACTTCGTGCGGCCGTCCATATAGAATGCCGTTCTCCTGGCGGCCCCTCCGGGGAGCGTGACATCCGTTCCGATCAGGAAAAAGTAATCCGGGTTGATCTCATATCCGGTTGTGGTCACCAGCCCCCCTGGCGCCGTGCTCTTCACAACCTGGTCCGCGGTGTTCGTGGCGACCTCGGTCACGAGTGTCTCGCTCACGCCGGGAGAACTCACCGTCTGGCGCACGATCTGCCCGCGGCCATTCACGAGGCCGGCAGTGTTGTCGTAGAGGTAGGCGGTCGTCTGTTGGGCAATGTAGTCCGGTTGACCAGAGGTGCCGGAGGCGTCGCGCGTCACAGAGCCGACCCTATCATAGTCGTCGTACGCATAGGTGAGCTTGACGCCCTGCTCGTCGGTTTCCCACATTTTGCGCCAACCGGTGTAGCTGGCCTGGTAAAAGACCCTCCCGGTGGTGGAAGGCGTCTCGTTCGCGTCGACGCTGATCGGCTGGTCGGCCTTCATGAGGAGCGCGCCGAATCGGTTGTAGGCGTAATAGGCCGAGGTCAGAAGCGCAAAATTCGAGCCGGTATAGGCGTAGGTCGCTTCGCGGACCACAAGCCCCTGGCTGTTGACGACGCGCTCGTCGACGGTGGAGCGGTTGGGGTCCATGTCGAGCGGGTCGAGCGAGACGCCCCTGTAAGCGGAAACAGCAGAACCGGACTTGCCGTTCAACTCGGCCACAAGCAAATCCGGACCGTTGGCGCCCGCCGTCCACGTGCCGCTGCCAAGCGTGCCGCGCTGGTAGGCGTAGGACACTTTCGTGCCGTCGGGATTTTGGGCCGAGATGGGCTTGCTGCACAAATCAAGGTTGGAGATCCGGCGGCTGTAGTCCTTGTTGATCGTGATCAGTGCGGTCGACCCGTACGCGGAATATCTGGTGACGCTCGTGGTGACAAATGGCAGACCGCCAAACGTGCCAGTTGCGTAAGCGTAGTCCGTGAGGCCAGTTTCGGTCGTGCCCAGCTTGGTGACCGCTTCCAGGACCGCCGCGCGGCCATCCACGGGATCCGCGCCATAGGTGTAGGTCGTGAGCAGGTTGCTTGCGCCGGGATTGTAGCCGTTATTGGGATCCCCGGTCGCCGCAGGATCGCCGCCAAACGTGCGCCACACATTCTTGATTTCCCCCAGGGCAATCACCGGCTGCCCTTCCAGGTTGTTTGGAAAATTGAGCATCTGCGCCCGACTGTAGTACTCGGTGAAGGTGCTCCCACCGGTGGAGCTCGTGGTGGAAATCGGGCTGATCTCAAGACACGATCCGCTGTATTGCCAAGTTTCCATGCTGACCCGAACGTCGCCAAGCGCCTTATCGCCCGTCACTCCGTGAAAGTCCCCGGTCTTGGACTGCAGGAGGAAATCTCCCGCGGCATACCCCTTCTCCTCGTAAGAGGCCATTGGGTCCGTTTCCGAAGCGCCGTTGTAATGCGCGACATCTACGGTGATCGGGTAGTACGTGCTCACTGGCACGCCCCCGGTTATCAGCACAAAGATGGGGTTTGTCGCGACCACCTTTGTCAGTCCCTGCCGTGGCGCGCCAGGAGTCCGCCAGCGCCAGAATCGCGACGTGCCCGTGGTTGTGAAATGCAATTCAAACGGCTCGCCAGGGATTTCGAGGTCTTGATCCATAACGCTGACGAATGCCGATTCCTCTTCGAACATCGTCGTTACCCCTCCTGCCGACCGGGTCATCGTGAAGCCTATGGGAGACGGATACCCGGTGCTTGGCGTCGTCAGAGTGATATCGTACGAGGCCAAAAGAGCGGCCCCCGAAAAATCGTCGAATCCAGTCCCGTCGGGATAACTGCCCAATGGGAAGAAACGCACCCACCAATGCTCCCGCGTCTGCAGCACATCCACGTAACCGCACGGCGTCCGCCCCTGGAAATGCGCGGCCGTCTGGTGCGACCATTCGAGCGCCGGCCCCTTAATTATCTTGATGCTGCAATTTCGAGGGTCGGGAGGGTCGATCCCGGAAGAATACTCGGTGGAATTCTCCCCGACGAGGGGGCCGGCGCAGAACAGTATCCGGCCGGCCGTCCGGCCGGACCGGCTGCCCCCGAGACCAAAGGAGATCATGCGCATCCCTTCGAATTTCGAATCGTCCATCGCGGCAAACGGGATGTTCCCCACCGGCACAATACGCGCCGAGAAACTGCCCGAGGTTATCTCAGAACTCCGGATCCTGTCTGCATAGCGCCCGTTCAACTCCACGGCCGCCTCAAGCAACGGCGAAGTTTTGGGCCCCAGTTTCGTGGCAACGATGAACTCGCTCACGCCAGTCGACGTGACGTTGAAATTATACAAAGTCCCGACATCGCAGAGCAGCTCCAGCTGATTCTCGTATTCCTGCCACCAAGTGTAACCGTTCGGCGGATGGAAGTTGAACGTCTGCCCCCCGAGCGACTGGTAGTTGCCATCCCTCATGGTCACGGTCACGCTGCCCGTGCCTTTGGCGATGACGCTCACGTGCAAATAGGCCAGCGTCAGATCGTTCTTGGCCCTCGTGACGTAGTTGTTGCCATTTTCGTTTCGCGTCGGACACCTCCATAGATTATATTCATCGACGTTGGTGATGCCGTCACCATCAGGGTCCCCGGAGGCGTCGGACGGATTATTGGGATCAAGCCCGTTGGCAAGTTCCCAATAATCGGGCATCCCGTCGCCGTCCGTATCGAGATGAGGATCGTAGACGGAGATCGTGGATGAGGCGGTGTTTGAAGGATTGTAGTTGTTATCGCCCGGATCCCGCACGGTGACCGTGAAAGTTCCGGCCGTGTTAAATGTGACCTCCTTCGTAGAGCCGCCGCCGCTTGCCCCGGCAGTCCCGCCCCAGGCATAGGTTCCAGTCTTTCCCGAAGCCGCACTGAAAGTGACGCTCCTTCCCATGGCAACCAGACAAGACCCCGGTGAGATTGTCACAGCAGGAGTCGCCTTGTTGATGACAAGCGTGGCGGAACCCGAACCAGTGTAATTGCCGGTCGCGGTGGCCGTGACCGTGTAGGATCCCGCATCGGGTCCCTTGGCCAAGTCCGCCGCGAACGTGGCGTTGCTTGGATACGGCGTCACCGTGGCAGTCTTGGCCGTGCCATCGAAAGTGTAGGGGCCGAGGTTTGAAAAAACGAACATGGCGGAGTTCGAACTCGGCAACGCCGCTGTCAGGGCGCTGGCTATGGATTCGCCCTCGGGAGACGAGCCAGGAAACTCGTTGGTGCTGAGCCGAACGTCCCAATGCCAAAAGCCGGCGACATTGAGGGTATAGCCGCCGTAGCCGTCGATTGTGGAGCCGTCGTAGCCTGAGCCTATGATTGTGAAGGTCCATGCCCCCGACGGACTCTGAACCCAGAGGAACATGAGGGTCGCGTTTTCCCAGCCCGCATACGCCGTTGCTGTCGCCACTACGCTCACACCGGTGCCCACCAGAACCGTGGAGGGAGGGCGGCTGGTCCAGTCGGCTTTGAGGGATGCCGCTCCAAATATCACAAATGCAGGCAAGAACAGCCGCATCAGCGACGGCGGCCTGCCAAAGTGCCGGAACCAAGACCGGTCGTCTTGCCGCTGGCGAGGGGAAGTCGCCACGAAGGCAGATTGAAATAGTCGTGCAGCAGCGATCCGAAGCGTCAGGGGCCTTTTCATCGACGGGGGGGTAGTTTGGGGCTGAGGCGGAGCGGCGTGTAGTCCGACGAAGCGAGCGAAGTCGGTGCGCCGCCGAAAGAACAAGTCACCATACTATCAGAATGTCGGAGAAATAGAAGGCAGGATTTCAACATATATCCCGGATCCATAACCTGGCAAAGCAACGTTTCGGTGGCGGGAGATCCCGCTCCCGCCGGGTTTGTGCCCTGCCCCGTCGCCGCAAAATCACTTTTTCAGGTCTCACGCATTGCTCCCCATAAGGTCCGTCCCAAATGGCGCCAGCCATTGGGTGTAGCTCATTGAAAAGAGCAGATGGGGATATCACGCGGACGGCGAACCGCTCGCACCGAACAAAGTGTTTCTGATTGTACGAAGCCCGCTTGCGGGCGACCTAACGGCCACAACGGGGGTCGGCTATGTTTGCGCAGGGCTGATCGATCCCGGCGGTGCGGCGGCGGATTCGTTCTGGGGCGCAGGCTCGATGGGTAGGGTGAACCAGAACGTGGAGCCGGAACCGACCTTGCTTTCGAGGCCGACCGTTCCTCCATGGGCGGTCACCATGCGACGGGTGATCGCCAGGCCGAGCCCCGTGGACTTCTCCCCGGCTGTCGGCCGGACGCTGGCGCGCGCGTAGGGTTGAAAGAGTTTGCCCTGTTCCTCAGGGGCGATGCCCGGCCCCTGGTCGATCACGCGCACCTGCACAGCGCCTCCGGGCGCAGGCGCAACCTGCACGCGCACAAGGCAGCGGGGGGGTGAGAATTTCACGGCATTGCTGATGAAATTGTTCACTATCTGGGTCACGCGATGGGAATCCCAGTGGACGGTTTCCGGAAGCCCGGCGGCGCATTCGAGCCTGATCTCCGTGTTCTTCGGACGGGCGATCGCCGCATTGATCGCAACGGCCTTTTCCAGAAACGGCCTGAGCGGCACCTCGACAAATTCCATGCGGACCGTGCCTTCTGCGATGGCGGAAATGTCGAGCAGATCGTCGATCATCGGGATCATGCCCTCGCATGCATCGATCATCAGGCCCACGAACTCGCTGCGCTCTCCAGGCCGCATCTCCGGGTCGTCGCGCATGATCTGGAGCAGGCCGTAGATCGCGCTGAGCGGGTTGCGCAGATCGTGCGCCGCCGTTCCGAGAAAACGGTTCTTGTCGTTGTTGATCTGGAGCAGTTGCTCGTAGAGGCGGGCTTTCTGAATGATGTAGGACAACTGCCCGGCGAGCTCCTTGAAGATGTGTGTGTGAAGATCGCGATATGTCCCTGGCTTCCGGCTTGAGAAAAAAAGGAACCCCACGGGTTTCCCGTCCGCCACGAGCGGACAGGTGAGGCTGGACCGGATCCCCTCCTGGAGCATGCGCGCGCTCGACTCCGAGGTGGGACGGGAGACGCGGTGCTCCTCAAGATCGTTGATGATGCGGGGTTCACGCGTTGCCAGGATGGGCTCCAGGCTCGTCTCGCCAAGAGGCAGGTTGTAGCCCTTGTAGATCTGGCATTCCGGGTATTCCATGCGGGCCCAGACGGCGCGGAGCGTCGCGCCGTCCTCGATCAACGCGCAGCCGATGCGGTCGTAGGGGATCAGGTCGGAGAAGCCGTCGAAAATGCGG
>PMKA01000290.1 GCA_003157575.1 Opitutia bacterium | reverse complement strand
CTGGGTGGACGTGGGCTCCAGCTACCTGATGAGTGACGTCCTGGCGGCGTTTCTTTACGCGCAGCTCGAGGCCTGGCAGACCATCCAGATGGATCGCCAGCGGATCTGGGAAACCTATCATGAAAAGCTTGCCGGCTGGTGCCGCGCGAACGGCGTGCNNCGTGCCGCCTCATTGCGAACAGGCATGGCATATGTACTACCTGCTCCTGCCGTCCCTCCAGGTGCGCGCCGCCTTGATTGCCCACCTGAAGTCACGAGGCATCCTGGCCGTATTCCATTACCAGCCGCTGCATTTGTCCGAAATGGGACGGAAATTCGGTGGCAAGCCGGGCGACTGTCCGGTAACTGAAGCGATTGCCGACCGGATCCTGCGGCTGCCGTTCTTCAACGACCTGACGGAGGCCGAGCAAGGTCGGGTAATCGATGCGTTGCTGGCCTTTAAGACATAGCCCGTATTCGAGACGCGCGGTGCAATGGCACCCCGTTTGCCCAATAATCCGGCCGCGGTGCAGCAGAGGCATGCGTTCAACTTGGCGAACTTGAGGTCCTCCAGGAACACGTTGAAAAAAGGACGCAGCAGGCAGGGTGCGGACGAAGATGCAGCGACGGATGCGGGCGGCGGCCGGGCACAGAGTCAACGCAAGCGATGGGACCGTGGTGTCGTTGGCGGAAACTCAGGGATTGGTTTTCCCCTGTGGACTTCGAGGCCAAATCAGCCAACCATCGACGACCGTTAACGGGGAAGTCCGAAGCTTCGCAGAGCCGGCAGCCTGTCGGACTTCGGGTCCTCTAGGTTGCTGGCGCAGTAGCCGGGAAATACCCAACATATCCCATTCATGGATCTTAGCCGTCATCTTCCGGGTTTTATCCAAGCCCGACTGGCCGGGCGGACGGTGGTCAAGAGGGTGATCGCCAACTCCGGCTGGATGTACCTGGATCAATCCTGGCGGGTGTTACTCGGGTTGGCGGTGGGCGTATGGATGGCGCGTTATCTTGGTCCGGAACGATTCGGTCGCTTGAACTATGCGGTGGCGTTTGTGTCGATGGGGGCGCCTTTGGCTTCGCTGGGCTTGTCCGGTCTGCTCGTGAGGGACTTTGTGCGGGCGGGAAGTACGGAGGCCGGTGTGATGTTGGGCACTGCCCTGATGATGAAGCTGACGGCCGGGGTCGTCGTGGCACTGGGTTGCGTGCTCGCCGCATTCTGGATGCATCCGGGCGATCCTGCGACCATCTGGTTGATCGCAGCCGTCGCCTGCGGCGCGTTGTTCCAATGTCTCGACACGCTTGATTCATGGTGGCAGGCGGGCAGCCGCTTTGGAGTGTCCGCCGCAGCCCGGATGGCGGGGGCGACGGTCGCGGCGGCGTTCAAGGTGACGCTTATTCTGATCCATGCTCCGCTGCTGCCGTTTGCAATCGTAGGGACGGCGGAAACCCTGTTTTTCGGCGTGGGGTGGCTGGCCGCATACCTGTCGCTGCCCCGAAAGGCAGGTTGTTGGCGATGGTCCCATGCCCAGGCCGTGTCATGGCTCTGGGAGACGTGGCCGATCATTCTCATGGGGCTGGCCGTGCAGGTGCAGGCGCAGATAGACCTCGTCATCATGGGCCGTTTGCTGCCGGCGGCCCAACTGGGAAATTACGCCGGAGCCATACGGATTGTCACTGTCCTGGCGTTTATACCGGTGGTGCTGCAGGGAGCCGCCGGCCCGGAGATCGCCCGGGCCAAGATGGACGGAGAGGAGATCTACCGCGATCGTCTGCACCGGCTTTACCGGGGGATAATGGTGGTGTGCATTCTCGGCATAGCCCCGTTGGTGCTTGCGCCCCGGTTGATCGTGCGACTGTTGCTGGGCGCATCGTTTGCAGGGGCGGCGCCGGTATTGCCGGTCCTGGCGTTCCGGCTCCTGCTCACGGGCTTCGGAGTCGCGCGCAGTTTGTTCATCACCAATGACCGGCTGTTTGGTCTGGCTCTTGTTGGCGCTGTGACGGGAGCCTGCACGAGCGTCGTTCTGAACCTGGTGCTGATTCCACTTTGGGGAGTATGGGGCGCTGTGGCGACTGGACTCGTGTCATTCTCCATCACAACCTTTGCGTTTGATGCCGTGGTCCCCGCGCTTCGGCCCAACCTCCGCCTGATGATGTGCGCGCTTGTCATGCCTTGGCGCAGTCGTCACCACTGAAGGCTGTATGGGCGAATATCGCATGGGTCCTCCGGATGAGCTGGTGCTCGAACTCCAGCGCCCACTGGAGTTGCGCGAACCGGTCGAAACGGGCGTCCGGTGGAAACGGGCATGACGTCCTTCGCCAAGATCGAAAGGGGAGAAGGCGTGGCCCGTCGTATGCGGCGCGTTCTGGCCCGGTGTTCCCCGTTGAGAATCATGTATGGCTGCTGGCAGGCGTTGCGCGGCGAGCCTGGCCCAGGGATTTCCGGCCTGCGGGCGGCGGGAGCGTTGTGGGGGTTCTGGCGCGAATTTTGGAAGTACCGCCATATCTCCGCCGGAAGCGCCTTTGCACTCAGGGCAAGATGGATCCAGCCGTGCCTCGGCGACCGGACCGCCGAGACGCCGGTCGAGCCTGTCTATTTTGTGCAGGACACCTGGTTCGCCGGCCGAATCGCCGGGCAACGGCCGGAGCGTCACTACGATGTCGGGTCGTCTGCCAAGACCATGGCCTTGATTGCGCAATTCATCCCGGTAACGATGGTGGACATCCGGCCCGTGCCGCTCACGGTGCCCGGCTTTTCGTTTGTCCGCGGTTCGATCACCGAGTTGCCATTTGCCGACAATTCAATCGAAAGCATGTCATCGCTTTGCGTGATCGAACACATCGGCCTCGGCCGTTATGGCGACCCGCTCGATGCCGGGGGCAGCGAGAAGGCGGTCGTGGAATTGCATCGCGTGCTTGCACCGGGTGGAAACCTGTACCTGAGCGTGCCGGTTGATGCGGAGTGCAGGGTCTATTTCAACGCCCATCGCGCATTCACGCGCGACTATTTGTTGGGGCTTTGCAGCGGGCTGGCGATTGAGCATGAACAGTTCCTTTATAGCTTGGACGTCGTGCCCGGCTACGATGCGGCGCGCGGTTTTGGCACCGGGATGTTTCACTTCCGCAAGCCATGAAAATCCTGACTCAGCCTCCCTTCTGGCGCCATGTTGCACGCGCGATGGGCAGCCGCCTGTTCCATTGGGCAGAGAACAACTCCAATTGTTCGATCAATAGAGACGGTGAGCGATGGCTGGTGGAAGCTCTCTTTCGGCGGTGGGCGGGAGAGGGCCGCCCATCTGTGGAACCAAGGATCATTTTCGACGTGGGAGCCAATGTCGGGGATTTCTCGGCTGCGGTCCTCAAAGCCGCGGATCGATGGCGCGTTCCAGTTCAGGTGGTGGCGTTCGATCCGGGGCGTGTCTGCCAGGCCGCTCTCTGCGAACGCCTGGGCTCCGATCTGCGATTTGAATTGGTGCCGGCCGCCGTGGCCGATGCGAACACGCGGGGTGCTTTTTTCTCGCCGGCTCCGGGAAGTGGGCACGCTTCGCTGGTTCAGCGTGAGAATGCCGGCGGCGCAGAAACGGAAATGGTGGATGTGGTCCGGCTCGACGATTTTTTGAAGACCCGGAAAATGCCCAGAATCGACTTCCTAAAGCTCGACATCGAAGGATCAGAGCTGGCCGCGCTTCGCGGGCTCGGGGAATGGTTGCGGCCGGCGCAGGCGGCGGTCATCCAGTTTGAATACGGAGGCACGACGCTCGACGCAGGGGCGCGATTGCGGGATTTCTTCGATCTGCTTGAGCGGAACGGCTATGCAGTGGCGAAATTGTTTCCTCGGGGACTTGAGGTCCGTCGTTACGCGCCGTGGATGGATCATTTCACATACGCCAATTTTGTGGCGCTGGACGCCGGGTGGAAAGGGGCAACTGAAGGAAGCTAAGACATGGCGGAGTCGATCCGGACGGTAATTTATGCATACGGCGGAGGGCGGTTTGGTAACCAGTTCCTGCGCTTTGCGCATTGGCTGGCATGGGTTGCAGACTGCCAGCAACGGGTTCGGATCGTGGACCTCGCATTCTGGCCCTATGCATCGTCGTTTGCGACCTGGGCGGAGAATCCAGGCTGCATCTATCCCCTGCAGCGTTCGTGGATCCATCGGCTGGCCCGTTTGCGCCGGTGGCTGCATCCACGGATCATCCGTCACGGCGAGTGGCGGGCACAGCGGGCGGTCGCCTGGAGCGCGCGGCGCCTGCCCGGAGTCGCTTTCATGGCCCTCGCCGACGAACGGGGAGAGGAGACGATGCTCACACCGGACGCTTTTCCGGTCTCGGCTGGAACCACGGTTTGCAGCGGATGGAAGTTCAACGCGTGGTCCGCCCTGGAACGGCACGAAGAACAAGTACGGGCGCTGTTCAGGCCCGCTGCCACGCCGGCGGCGGTCAGCGAGACCTTCGTCGCTGCGTTGCGCCGACGCTACGATGTTCTGGTCGGTCTGTTTGTTCGCCGGGGAGATTATCGCGAGTGGGCCGACGGACAGTACTGCTACCCGTGGGAGTGCTATATCAGATGGAGCAGCGAGTTGAGTGCGCTGTTTCCCGGCCGCAAGGTGGGAGTGGTTTTGGCCGGGGACGAGGAGTTGCCGTTGCCCTTGTGGGCTGGACTTCCGGTCGTTCCCGCGACCGGGA
>PMKA01000333.1 GCA_003157575.1 Opitutia bacterium | reverse complement strand
GCCGGCACCCGCGCGATGGAGACCCGCGGAGAGTCGTGGGTGCTGAACCGGATGGCCGCCGAGATTCACCGCTATCCGAAGTACGAGGAACCGGTCCGCATCTTAACCTGGTCCAGCGGCATCCGCGCGTTCAAGGGCTACCGCGACTTTCGCGTCTTCTGCGGCGATGAACTGGTGCTTTCGGCATCGTCGCTCTGGCTCTACGTCAACATGACGACGAAGTCGCTCATCCGCGTGCCCGACGAGGTAGCGAGCAGCTTTCCGAGCCGGCCCGGCGAGGAGTTCCGTCCCGGACTCGACAAGCTCAGGCTGGCCGCTCCCGCCGCCGGACCGGCTCCGGCGTGCCGTGTGTCGGTGCGCTACTCGGATTTTGACGGCAACGGCCACGTCAACAACACAACCTATTTCGACATCCTGCAGACGGCCCTTGCGCGGAGCGGACTTTCGACGCGGCCGCACACCGTGGAAGCGCAATTTCTGAAGGAGATTCCCCCCGAGGTCGAATGGGTGGACGTCCACCTCGAACGCCAGGAACAGGCGGTGATCTTCGGGATAGGCGAACATGGCGCCCTGTTCGCGCAGGGCCGGGTTGCTTGAACGGGGCTCGCAGGGAACGCGGAACGGTGCATGCGGCCCTACTCGAACAGGTCCGCGGCGTTGACCGCATCTGGCTGGTGGAGACCGGCGCAGCCAAGATTGGCTGCCGAGAACCCAATCGTAGCTGCGAGCGTGAGCAAGCGGAGGGTTCGGTCCCTCCACTCCTTTATGCTAGCGGCCACACCTTTAATGAAACCGACCTGGCAGCCCGTCGGACTCCGGGTCCTCCACGCTGCTAGCCTCCGGCGTATTTCGCCTCGCCGCGGATCGCCACGATCTCGCCGAAATAGACGGTGTGATAATCCTTCTTCGGGTAGTTGGACTCGATTGCCGGATCGAGGAAATGCCGCGGATCGAAGGGCGAACGGTACATCTTCCTGCACTCGATCACCAATTCGGCCTCGGCAAATCCGGGCGCCGCGACCTGCGTGGAGGCCACCGGTGTCAGGCCCGCCTCCGCAATCTTGTCACCGGCCCGGCCTGACTTGCTTCCCAGGATATTGAGAGCGCGGCGGAAGCGCTCAGGAAACGCGGCAACGGTAAACGTGCTGAACCGTTCCATGAACTCGTGGGTGTACCGCGTCGGCCGCACCACAACCTGCACGAACGGCCGGCCCCAGACGATCCCGAGGCTGCCCCACGAGATCGTCATCGTGTTGAACGCCCCCTGCGCGAAATCGCCCGCGGTAAGCAAAAGCCACTGCTCGTCGAACAGGTGAAAAACATTGGAGGTGAACCGTTCAGGTGGAATCGTCTGGAGGGCCATGGGTGGAAGGGTGCCGCCCGGCATGCTCACCGCAACCGGCAACCGGGGCAACAAAAAGGGGCGCAGCCGGAACTGCGCCCCGAGAATCGGTCGCCGACGGCGCCCGCCACCGGCTTATGACCGCGCGGAGGACGGCGTCCGCAGCGCGCTCATGTCGGCTTGAAGAACGTGTTGAGTTCGTCGACCCCCTTGCGGACGGCGTCGGCGCTCGCCCGCAGCAGCGCCCGCTCGTCCTCCTGAAGTTGGAGCTCGATGATGCGCTCGACCCCGTTCTTCCCGAGGATCACCGGCACGCCGATGAACAAATCGTCGATCCCGTATTCGCCGCGCAAATACGCAGCGCAGGGCGCAAGGTGCTTCCGGTCCGTGATCACCGCCTCGACCATGTCGGCGACCGAGGCCGCCGGCGCGTAATAGGCGGACCCGGTCTTGAGCAGCGAGACGATCTCCGCCCCGCCCTTTCGCGTCCGGTCCACCAGGCGCGCAATGGTCGGGCCGTCCAGCAATTCAGTGATCGGCACGCCGCTGACGGTCGTCAGCCGCGGCAGCGGCACCATCTGGTCGCCATGGCCGCCCAGCACCATCGCATGCACCGACGACAGCGCGCATCCGAGCTGCTCGGCCACAAAGTAGCGGAAACGGGTGGAGTCGAGGATTCCGGCCATGCCGACCACGTGCCGCAGGTCGAACCCGGTCGAACGGAGGGCGACGTGACACATGATGTCCAGCGGGTTCGAGACGACGATCACGATCGCGTTGGGCGCATGCTCGACGATCGCCCGGGCCGCCTGCTTGACGATCCCCGCATTCACCTTGAGGAGGTCCATCCGGTCCATGCCGGGTTTCCGCGGAAGGCCGGCGGTGATCACCACCACGTTGCTGTCCGCGATCTGCGCAAAATCGCTTGTCCCGACGATGGAAATCGACACGTCGTAGCCACGAAGCGGCCCGGCGTGGAGAAAATCCACGGCCTTCGCCTGGGTCATGCCGCCGGCGATGTCCACCATGACGAGGTCGGCGATGACCTTCTCCGCGATGTAGTAGGTCGCGGTCGCGCCGACATTGCCTGCTCCAATGATGCTTACCTTGTTTTTCGACATGAAAGCCTCCTTATGCCGCACCGGCGGTTATATTGTCGTGGGCGGTCTTGAGTGCCGCGAGCGCCTCGTCAAACGCCTTCCGATCGGCGGCGGAAAGTTTGAGTTCGACGATGCCGGACACGCCGGATTCGCCGATGTACGCCGGCACGCCGATCGCCAGGCCCTTGATTCCGTATTCGCCCTCGCAGCGCACGGACACCGGCAGCAACGCCTTGGTGTTGCACACGATGGCCTCGACGAGCGCCGCCGTCGCGGCACACGAGGCGTAGAACGAGCTCGATCGCTGATTGAGTTTCAGGATCACATCGCCGGCGTTCCGGGCCTCCTCCACCAGTTCGCGCAGCCGCGCCTCGCCAAGCAGCGCCTCGGCCGGAATGCCCGAGACGCGGATCGTGTCCTTCAGGAACACCATGCTCGGATGATGCGGCCCGATGATCAGGCCGGTGACCTCGCGGGGCGAGACTTCCAGGGCCTTGCTGACGAGGAACCGGATGCGTGTCGAACTCAGCAGCCCGCCAACGCCCATCACCTTGAACCTATCGGCGCCGAGCGTCTCCTGGACGAGAAGCGTCAAAAGGTCGACGGGTTCCACGACATTGATCACGACCGCGCCGGGTGCGAGACGGCGGATGTTCTGGGCGATTGCCCGCACGATCGGGGCATTGTCCCTGTAAACGTCCTCGCGCTGCTGCCCCGGCTTGCGGGTGACTCCAGCCGCGATGATCACAACATCGCTCCCGACGATATCGTCTATCTTGACGGTGCCGCGGATTGAAGTGGCGTACCCGCGAACAGGGCCCGCTTCCATCAAATCAAGCGCCTTGCCTGCGGCGATGCCGTCCTTGATGTCCACAAGCAGGACATCGGCCGTGCGGGTCTCCGCGATGAAAAAGGCCGTGTTCGTGCCGACATTTCCACTGCCTATTATGCTAATGCGTTTCATGTGATATTTTGCGAGAATGATAAGTTAGCGGAGATGTCTTCGGCGAGTCAAACCAAGCTCAAATCCGTCTTTTGCCCTGGGCCGCAAACTCCGAGACCGCAATCTTTTGAATGATATGCCGTTTCCTCATGGGTGTCAAAACGGGCGCCGCAGGACGGCGACGTCATGAAAGAGCCCCGCCGTGCCGGCGCCAAGGATCCAGTCGAACTTCGTCGTCCTCGTCTCTGCCAAGGCTCCGACGCGGCCCGTCAGGATTCAGTGGCCGCGCCGTAGCTCCCTGGGCGAAGGAGGGCGCGCTCCTTGGCAAATGGCTGGCGCCATTTGGGACGGACTGGGCAAACCCGCCCGATTCGCATGGGCGCCGCTCAGAGAACGCCCAGCTTTCCGCGAAGGATCTGGTCGACCAGTTTCGGGTTCGCCTTGCCCTTCGACTGCTTCATCACGAAGCCCTTCATCGCGTTGATCGCATTCTCCTTCCCGCCCTTGAAGTCCGCCACGGATCTCGGGTTTGCCGCGATCGCGGCGGCGCACCACCGCTCAAGCTCGCCGACGTCGGTCGACTGCCTGAGCCCCTTTCGCTCAACCATGGCCTCGGGCGCCTCGCCGCTCTGAAACATCTCCGCGAAGACCTCCTTGGCGATGTTGTTCGATAGGATGCCATCCTCCACGAGTTTCACGAGGCCGGCGATGTGCGCCGGTCGCACCTTGCAGTCGCCCAACGCCATCCTGGCGGCCCCGAGCTCCCGCAACAGGTCGTTCGCGATCCAGTTTCCAGCGGCCTGCGGCCTGCCCGAGAGTTTCGCCGCCTCCTCGAAGTAGTCGCACAGCCCGCGGTCCGGGACCAACACCGCGGTAATCGTGTAGGGCAGCTGGTACGCCTCGAAGAACCGCCTCTGCTTGTCGAAGGGCATTTCCGGGCACTCGGCGCTGATCCGCGCCTTCCACGCCTCGTCAACCTTGACCGGCATGAGGTCGGGATCGGGAAAATA
>PMKA01000202.1 GCA_003157575.1 Opitutia bacterium | reverse complement strand
GTGCGACTGCGGCAACATCCAGGAGATCTTTTCCCAGGACACGCGCGTCGCCATCCCCGATCCGGTCTACCCGGTCTACCTCGACACGAATGTCATGGCGGGACGCGCCGGGCGCGAGCGCGACGGCCGTTACGACGGGATCGTCTATCTGGATTCCACGCCGGCCAACGCCTACGTGCCGCAACCGCCGGCCGAACCTGCCGATCTCGTCTACCTCTGTTTTCCAAACAACCCCACCGGCGCGACGGCCACGCGGGCGCAGCTTGCGGCGTGGATCGCGTACGCCCGGCGCAACCGGGCGGTGATCCTCTTTGACTCGGCGTACGAGACGTTCATCCGCGACCCCCGGATTCCGCATTCGATCTACGAACTCGAGGGAGCGCGGGAGGTTGCGATCGAAATCCGCAGCTTTTCCAAGACCGCCGGCTTCACAGGCACCCGGTGCGCCTACACCGTCGTGCCCAAAACGCTGGTCGCTTACGATGCGGCGGGAGGCGTCCACCCGCTGCACCACCTGTGGTACCGCCGGCAGTCCACCAAGTTCAACGGCGTCTCATACCCCGTTCAGCGCGCCGCCGCCGCGATCTACTCTCCCGAAGGCAGGGAGCAAACCCGCGCACTCGCCGATTTCTACCTCGGCAACGCCCGGCTCATCCGCGAGGCGCTCACAGCGCTCGGGTTTCCGTGCATCGGCGGCGACAACGCCCCGTACATCTGGGCCAACGTCGGACGGGATTCGTGGGAGTTCTTCGACCTGCTGCTGAACAGGGCCGGTGTCGTCTGCACGCCTGGCGCGGGATTCGGCCGGTGCGGCGAAGGCCATGTTCGCATCAGCGCCTTCAACAGCCGCGAGAACGTTGTCGCCGCGCTCGAACGCATCGCCGCCGCGCTGAAGTAGCCCAACCCGGCGTGCGACGGATGAGCCTGTCTGCCCGCGCCGCAGCGGCGGGTTTCCAGGCGACGTCCGGGGCGAGGGACCGCCGCCCTTCGACGGGCTGCACGTGCCCGGCGATTCCTGGCCTCAATCAACCACAACCGGCGCCCTGACAGAACAGTCATGCACCCAGAAGCGCTTGACGACGAGCCAGCCGCAGCGGATGTCGTAGCCCCATTCCGTGTCGATCAGCTCGACGGGCTCCGGCTCGGCGCCTGCCCCGGAATTGACCGTCTTTAGCCGCTCCACCTCCTCGTATGCGCGCCGTCGCGCAGAATTGAAGGCCTTCTCCACGGACACGGAAGACTCGCACAGGACGGCCTGCTGGGTTGGCCGGCCCGAGGGCCCGACGGCGAGCGAGAACTGGACAACCGAGAAGTCTTGTGGATCGGATTTTGCGTTGCTCATGACAAGTGCTCATGAGCCCAAAGCATGCCAATCGCAGGCGATTGGCGGTGGTGGGGAAGCAAAAATTCAGCTAGCCCGGATGTATCGCACTCTACTCTACAGCCTGCATGGAGACTGTTGACCACTTGCGGGCCGAATCTGCAGGCCGACACNNTACTGGCAAAACCGCCCCCAGAACATTCCGCAGAGCGCCCGGCAAGATCGTGAGGCGTGCCCGAGCCGACAGTCGTTTCTCGGTCTGCTTGGACGCATTATCCCTCTTCGGAGGGGCGGTTTTGTTTTAGCCCGCATATCCAGTCGCCGTCACGGAAGCCGCTGCCTAAGAAATGACCGAAGCTACGGCAAAAACTGTGAAATATGCGGGCTAGGAGCCTGCCGGGCTTTGGCGGAGGCGTCCTCGGCTTCGCGGGCCATCAGCCAGAGCAGGTCGGATACGCGGTTGAGGTACTGCAAAAGGAGCGGTCTCACGGTTTTGCCCTGGCGGGGAAGGGCGACGAGCCGGCGCTCCGCCCGACGCGCGGCGGTCCGGGCGAGCTCAAGCGCGGCGCCGTCGTGGGTGGCCCCCGGCGTGGCCCAGCCGTCAAATTTCACCTGCTTCGCCTCGATGGCTGCGGCCGCTGCATCGATGCGCGCGAGTTCCGCTTCGCCGATCTTCGCGAACGTCGAGGCCGCGTGACGGGCCGTGTCGGCCTCGGCGCAGACGATCTCCCCCATGAAAGCGACGAGGTCGTGCTGTATGAGCTCGATCGCGGCCTTCCGGGCGGCATCGGGGATCGCCGCTTTTGCCAGGCCCAGCGCGGCGTTGAACTCGTCGAGGCTGCCGACGGCCTCGATCTGCGGATGGTCCTTGGGCACGCGCTGGCCGTAGAGCAGGCTGGTGGTGCCGTCGTCGCCCGTGCGGGTTGAGATGGAGCGGGACATGGGAGTGCGCTGGATCAGAGTTGATCGTCGATGTAGGGAATCTTTGAAAGAAAGAAAACCTTCAGCCGCTTCCTGAAGCTCATTGGCTCGTGGAAAAGGGTGACCGGTTCGCCTTCAATCTCCCCCGTCCAGGTGACAACTTGAGACGGCTTGCCGCTGAGACCGGCGGCGGCCGGGCGCGGGTCGGGCTGGAGCTGGACTCTCCAGCTTCTCGTGGGCAGGCGGTCTTCATTGATGCTTTCGGCGAGTTTGGCGGAAAGCTCGGCGCTGTCCACGACGACTGCCACCTCGGTGTTGAGATCGTGGGAGCGCGGGTCGAGGTTGAAGCTCCCGATCCACGAGGTCTGGCCGTCGAAGACCAGCACCTTCGAATGCAGGGCGGAGTACGACGGGCGCAGCCTGTACCACTTGTGTTCCCGCCGCCCTTGCGGAGGATGGACCTTGTACTCGTACAGGTCCACCCCTGCTTCGACGAGATCGCGGCGGTATTTCTGGTAGGCGCAGTACACCATGGACACGTCGGTCGTGTCGAGGGCGCTGGTCACGAGCCGGATGTCCACGCCGCGGTCGCGCAACTTTTGGAAGGAACCGATTTCGTTCGCCGTGGGGACGAAATACGCCGCTTCGACGAGAACCTCGTGTTTCGCCCGCGCGAACTCCTCATCGAGCCTGTTGGCGACGGGCCGCGTCCCCGGCGACGCGTTTTCGATCTTCCTGGGCGGGTCTGCAACAATCTCCCCATGCGCCCATACAAGGGATTTCCCGTCGTCGGCCAGGTCGGTGAGGTAGCGATCGCGACCCTCGGCATATTCCTCGGCGAACAGGGCGGCGTTCTTGACGCGCGCCTTCAGCTTGTGCCGCAGGTTTTCCAGATCCGCGGCCGTTCGCGTCCGCAAGCTCAGCGCCAGGGCCGGGACCGACCACGGGCTGTTCCAGTACTGGTCGAAGGCGGTCGACGCCTGGGCGGTCACGGGACCCGCGATCAGGATGTCGAAGTCCCGGAATACACTGTTCGCGCGGACGTTGAAGTAATCGTTGCCGACGTTTCTCCCCCCCAAAATCGTGAATTCGTTGTCGACGATGAAGAGTTTGTTGTGCATCCGGCGGGTGGCGCTGCGGAAGTGCATTGCGTAGTCGAGCACCCGGGCCCACCGCGGCCGCATGAAAAGGGGATTGAAGACCCGGACCTGGATCTTCGGATGCACGGAAAGGGCGAGCAGGTCGCTGTCGCTTCCGAGATTGTAGTCGTCGAGCAGAAGGCGCACGCGGACCCCGCGGTCTGCGGCCTCCAGCAGATGTTCTGCGAGAATGCTGCCAGCCTCGTCTGAATCGTAGATATAATATTGGGCGTCGATCGTCTGGTCGGCGGCGTCGGCAAGGGCCGCGCGCGCCACGAGCGATTCGAGCCCGTATTCAAGAATGCCGAAGCCGGACTCGCCCGGATGTTGTTTTTGGGCGGGAGCGAGCGCCTGCCCGAGACGCGTGGATTCCGGATGATCGAAGGCGAAGGACGGGGGCGCGGGCACCGTCGGGCGCAGGGTTGCGCAGCCCGGGGCGAGGACAAGCAGCAGACACGGAACCAGCAAGCGTGCGGGCAATCCGGCCTTCCGCGTTCGTCCATGCCCCGATTGGACGGGTGTCGTTGGCGGCGTATGATCCAGGGTTCCTCGCACTGTGGTTGGGCTCGGGACGCCGGGAAACGGCGTCCGGGGCACGAGTCGTGGCGCAAATCTGGAACTGATTGGCGGCGGGTTCAAGGACCATGATGATCTCCTGGAGCCCATGTGCCGGTTGACGTCCGGGAGGCTGCGAAGCCTGCGCCACGTTCGGCAACCCTCCGGAATGACCGTCAGCGGGGAGACTCTGCCCGATGTCGCCGGGATGGCGCGGGCGGTCTTGCCTACGGGGCCGCAACCCGCCATGCTCCTTTTCGTTGGACCCGCATGGTCCTGACGTCGCGCCGATCGCGGCGACTCCTCCGTGGCGCCATAGTTTCCCAAATTCCATTCCCCATGATCCGCTACAACACCGACGATGCGCCCAAGAAATGGACCCGTGCCGAACTTCTGACCGTTGCGGGAGCCGTGGTTCTCCTGCTTTGCATCTGGGGCGTCGTCAGCTGGAAGAATTACAGTGGCGACGAGACCGGGCGCACCCTCGCCCGGACGCGCACGCAGCTGGCCGAGGCCAGGGAGAAGATTGCGTCTCTCAGCAGCCGTCTGGAGGAGACGCAGAAGCAGCTCGCCGATGCCAACGAAAAGGTCATGGCGCTGACTTCGGTTGCCGCTCGGGCGCCGCAGCTGCCGGTCTATGTGAAACAATGGAGGGACAGCAGCGTGACGCACGCCATCGCCCTCCAGAACCAGAGCGACCGGGATATCTCGGTTCACGTCACAGTGAGCAATCCCGGTTTCAACCTGACGCGTGAAACCGACTGCTCCGTCCCGGCGCACAAGACCATCAACACCCAGCTCAAGGTGTATCCGCACGACACCGCGATCGTCACCGCCGACGGTTTTGCCACCCGGACTGAGAAGCTGGATTAGGAGCGTGCGGGACCTGCGGTCGGGCGGCCTTCCAGCTGGTCGAGAATAAAGCGGGCCACCGCGGTCTTGGGAGCCGGGCCGAATGGGAGCCGCTCTCGGTTGCATCCGAGCAGTACAACGGCGTTGTCGTCCGAGTTCATCCCCAGGCCGGGCCGGCCCACATCGTTCGCGACGATCCAGTCGAGCTTCTTCTCGACGAGCTTCCGTCGCGCATAATCCTCGATCTGCCGGGTCTCCGCCGCAAAGCCCACGACAACCTGGCCGGGACGTTTCCGTTCCGCCAGGGTCCTGAGGATGTCGACGGTCGGCACGAGTTCCAGATGCAGCGCCCCGCCCGTCTTCTTGAGCTTCTCGGGCGCGACGGACTGCGCCCGGTAATCGGCCACCGCAGCCACCGCGATGAACAGGTCGCACACGTCGAACAACGGTTCGCAGGTCCGCAGCATCTCGTCCGCAGAAACCACAGCGTGCACGGTCGCACCGGGCGTCGGGGCCAGGGCCACCGGGCCGCTGACGAGATCCACGCGCCAGCCGCGGGCCACGGCGTCGGCAGCGAGGGCGTAGCCCATCTTTCCGCTGGAGCCGTTGCTCAGGAAGCGCACCGGATCCAGATGCTCACGCGTCGGCCCCGCGGTAATCAGGCAACGGATGCAATGACTCACGGGCACTGTCATAATGGCGGGGCCGGCGGTGTCCACCGCGCAGTTCTCCTCGCTGTTTGAGCGGCGCGCACGGATGCGAAGCCGATGCACGTCTTCTACGTTTCCTCCGTTGGCTCCTGTAAAATGGAACGGGGTTCTGTCACAGAGCGGCCGCGTTTGGGAAGTGGGCTCAGAACGTGGCGGAGATTTCCTGCTCGGTGCCGGGGAGGATCGTGATCTCGCCGTTGGGCGCTTCGAGCCGGTCGTTCTTGTAGATCTTGCACGTCACCGGTCCCGTGGCCTTGTCGGTTTCCCAGCGCCAGCGGCCAATGGACACAAATTGCAGCGGAACGCCCTTGCTCCAGCTCAGACCGGGACCTTCGCCGCGAATGTGAAGCTTGTTGCCGATGCCAATGTAGGAGGTGACGGTGAGGCGTGTCCGGCCGTCGGAAGATGCGTTCGCCGCCGGCTTCTTCTCTTCAGGCGGGACCTGCGAAAAATCCTCGGGTGGCGAGGGCTCGTCGACGATTGGCTCGGAGATGAGCTCGGCTGGAGGCGGGCTTTCCGGTGAACCCTCCGTGCCGGAATCCGGGGCGGCGATAGTTTCTTCAACCGGCACGGCCGGCGTCGTCGATTCAGTCCGGGGTTTTCTCGGAGCGCGCGGTTTGCGCGGCTTTGCGGGGGCTGTCGTTTCGGGAGACTCAGCCGATGGAGGCGGAGCCTCTGGCTCGTCTGCGCCAGAGGCGGGCGAATCGGCCGGAGGCTGCTCGGAGGTCGGCGTCACAGCGGGAATCTCAGGAGCGGGCTCGATCACCAATGGAAGCTCGGCAGCCGGCGCGACCTCGGGTAAGACAACCGGCGGCGCGACCTCGGGTGCCAATGCCAGCGGCGCGATATCGGGTGCGACAACCGGCAATGAAACCTCAGCGACGATTGGGGCGGCCGGCGTTTCGACGGCGGGAAGCGGCTCCGGTGCTTCAGGCACAGGCGTGATTTCGGGGGCGGGAACCGGCGGCGGGGTATCGTCGACAACCGGGACCGCGTCCGCTTCGACCGCTGGAGGAGGCGTTTGGAATTCCGGTTGTGCGATCGCCTCCGGAGCCACGGGAGCTTCGTCGACTGCGGGCAACGCTTCCGCGACTTCCGGCGTTTGATCGGGTGTGGCCGGCGCTTCCGGTGCGACTGCTGGCGGCAGATCGACAGGCTTGGCCGGCTCGGAATCCGAAGGCGCAGGTTCAAGGAGAACCCGCCAGTCCGGAAGGATTTCAGGAGCCGCCTCCGGAGCAGAAATAGGTTCGACGGCGGCAGGCGAAGGCTCGGCCGGCGCTTCGCGAACGGGTTCAACCGGCACGGCTGCGGCAACGACGGGCAAATCTTCGGCGGGAGCGGGCGCCGGCAGTGAGATTGCCGGCTGGGGCTGTGCGGCGGTGAGGGTCTCCGCAGCCTTCCCGGCCGACTCCACCGCTGCTTGGAGCCCCACGATCCGGCTGTCGAGGGCCGAGAACGTGCCATTGAGTTTCTCATGGAGCTCCGTGGCGGCGGCGAGCTGCCGCCTGACGCCCGCCTCGATCCCCGTCCAGCTTGCGAGGGTCATCGTGATCTCCTCGGCGGCTGCAGCCAGGCGTGCGGTCTCGGTGGACCGCAGGGCAATCACCTGTTGTTCGAACGACTCCTTTTCCCGTTTCACCGTGGCGCCGAGGCTCATGCGGGCGTCGGCTTCGATCCGCGCCCAGTCGGCCAGCGCGTTGGCGATCTGGGCGGCCGCTGCGGTCTGACGCTCGCGATCCGTGGAGCGCAAAGTCACAGCCTGCTGCTCAAAAGATTCCTTTTCCCGCTGCATCATGGCGGCGAGGCTCTGGCGGGCTTCCGCCTCGATCTTTGTCCATTCGGCCAGCGCGTCCGTGATCCGGGCGGCAGCGGCGGTCTGACGGTCTTCTTCAGCGGCGCGCAGCCTTGCCGCCTGCTCATCGAACAGCTCCTTCTCCCTCTGGATCGTCTCGGCGAGGCCACGGCGGGCATCCGCCTCGACCTTGACCCATTCGGCCAGCGCAGCGGTGATCTGGGCGGCCACGGCGGCCTGCCGTTCGTTTTCGCTGGAGCGCAGCCGGGCCAGTTCCTGTTCGAGTCTGGTTCTCTCCTTGTCTTCGGCCGCGGAAAGCTGTCGGTTGAAATCCGCGATCTTCTCCTGAATGACGGAGGGCAGCTGCCTCGCCGCCTCCGCGCTGCTGGTGGCCGTCTGCTCGATGCTCTTCAGCTGCAGGATGGAGTTTTGGAGGTGTTCGGACGCGGACATGATCCGCTTGAACTGCTCATCGAGCTCGTGACGCAGCGAAGTTGCGGCGTCCGCCTGATCGCGCACGTAATTGATGACGTACGGATACATCGACGCCAGGATTCCGGCCACGAAGCAGACGAAGATGATGAAGAGGGGAAGCGGCGAAAACGGATTCGGATGGTGCGCGTAGACGAACCAGGCGAGCGCGAGCAGGGCGATGTTGCCGAGAATGAAGGGCAGTTTGGACAGCCGCGGGGCGTCGTCGAATTTCATGGGAGGATGCGGGGGGCGAAGCTGCGGGACGCTCCCCGTTTTGCAGCTGGATGGGATCGTGCTCAAGGCAAAATCCACCCAATCTGGATATTTCGCAGCGCGGACGGGCAGCCTGTCGGAACGCAAGCCAGGCAGCCTCCTAATTCTAATTCGCGTTCAAGATGAGACGAACCAACGTTCCTTGTAAGAGCCTGCTTGCAGGCGATCAGGACCGTTGGCATGGCGACAACACGCTGAATCGCCTGCAAGCAGGCTCCTACATCCCTGCCAATGGGTCTCATCGTGAACCCACATCGGGCTAGAGCAGGAGGCGCCAGGCCAGCGCGCAGAGGGAAAGCAGCATCCCGATGCGGATCGAGCCCTCGAAGGTCAGGATGACGAGAACCCATTTGAGGCCGCAGCCACGGCGGGCGGCAAAGCCGAGTGCGGAGACGCCGATGAGAGCAAGGACCTGGGCACGTCCCAAAGGCTGGAAGACCATGAGGACCATCCACGCCCAGTAGGCGAGCAGCGAAAGGCTCCAGAAGGCGGCCGTCAGCTCCCCAAGGCCGAGTTCGCGCGGATCGATCCCGCGCGAGATTTGTTTGAGGCCCAGGTAGCGTTCGGCGATCACGAGCTGCCAGATCTCGAAGGCGAAGAAAAATGGGGCAAAGGCGAGGAGCAGGGCCACGCGACCAGTCTCGCGCAGAGGGGACCGCTTGCCAAGGCTGGATACGATATCGTCAACGGCCTGGACACAGCGATTAAGGCGGAAGCCACTCGCTCACGCTCGCAGCTACAAGGGAGGCGACCTCGCCGACGATGACAAATCAGACCGGCGTCGAGGTTCCGGGAAAAGGTTTTTGAATAGCCTCGCAGGCATCCGTGGGCTTTCCTGTTTCGCAGAAGTCCTATGCACGACCTGACCTACCGCCGGACGACATCGGCTGACTATGCGCTTTTGGGCGCGTTGAACCATCAATTGATCCGCGATGAAGGGCATCGCAATCCGATGAATGTGACGCAGCTGACCGAGCGCATGCGCCGCTGGCTCGGCACGAAGGACTACACCGGGCGCATCTTCGAGGAGAACGGCCGGATTGTGGCGTATGCGATCTACCGGGAATTCCCGGACGAAATCTATCTGCGGCACCTGTTTGTCGTGCGCGACCGGCGCCGGGAGGGAATAGGCCGGCGCGCAATGCAGCTGCTTCGCGAGGAAATCTGGCCGAAGGGCCGGAGGCTGACGGTCGAGGCGCTCTGTGGGAACACGACGGGCGTGGCGTTCTGGAAGTCGATGGGCTACGTGGAGTATTCGATGTGTCTGGAGATCATGCCCGGCTGACAGCGCCCCGGGTTCCATGGCCGGCTGTTGTAGCCTCGTGCCGGAAGGCAGACCGGAACGGGCGGAGACGGAGCGTGATGGCCTACAGGCGCCGGGCCTCGATCAGGCACACGCAATTGGAGCCGTCTTCCGTTGGCAGCCAGCGCAATTTCAGCCGGCCGAAGGCGGCCTCCATCGCAGCGTGAAGTCCGCCGACCTCGATGAGCAGCACGCCGTTGTCGGCGAGGCGGTCGCGGGCCTGTGCGATGAGCCGGCGGATGACATCGAGGCCGTCCCTGCCGCCGTCGAGCGCGAGGCGCGGCTCCTTCCGGAACTCGGGAGGAAGGGTCTTCATGAGTGCGGACGGCTCATAGGGTGGGTTGCAGACGATGACCTCGTAGCGCGCAGGCGGCACATCGGCAAACACATCGCTGCGGTGGAGTGCAACGCGGCCGGCGAGTCCGTGGCGCTGCACATTGATCTCGGCGACTGCGAGCGCGCCGGGCTCCAGATCGACCGCGTCGACAAGGGCGCCCGGAAACCTGTGGGCCAGGAGGATTGCGAGACAGCCCGAGCCGGTGCATACATCGGCGGCGCGGACGACGCCGGGCGATTTTTTCATCCAGCGATCGAGCTGCGGGATGATCTCCAGAAAATAGCTGCGCGGTATGATGACCCGTTCGTCGACGTAGAAGCTGTGTTCGCCGAGGAAGGCCTCATGGGTGAGATAGGCTGCGGGCACCCGGTCGAGGATGCGCCTGCGGAACGTGCGCGTGACGGCGGCGCTCTGGGCGGTTGTGAGTTTCCGCCCAAGCACGCCGGCGTCGCTGTCGAGCGGCAAATCGAGCGTGCGCAGCAGGAGGTAGAGGGCCTCGTCGTGCGGAGAGGTTGCCACCTGTCCGAGTGCGATGCCGCGCCGCGCATATTTCGCCTCGGCGAAGTTGAGCCAGTCGCCAATCGAGACGCAACCACGGCCAAATACCGTGTCAGGCATATTGTTCCTCGTGCCGGGATGGGATCACTGAAAGGGCGCAGACTCGCCTGCATCCTTCTCCCCGGGGAGCTTTTTTAACAGACCGAACCCTGATGAACCACAAAGTCACAAAGTCACAAAGTCCAAAGGCCATGGGCGGCGCAACCAGCTTCGTATCCTGGCGCCTTTGTGGTGAATTATCGTTTGGCCTCTTCATCCACCAGAACGTGTTCGTGATTGAAGATGTGATCCGTGCAGTAGCACTGGTTGCCGGCGCATTTTGAGCAGTAGCGAAAATCCGCCTTCGGGTCGCTGAGGTCGGTCTTGCCGCACACCCGGCAGCGATGGCGGGGTTCGCGTTCGTCCTTGGTCTCGGAAAAGACCTGCGCCTGGTGTGTCATGCGCCGGCGGCCGGTGCGGATGCGGCTGACGATGTCGCCGCCGAAAAAGAGGAGAAAGTTGCCGGTGGCGGCGAAAACCGCGAGCCGGTCGGTCCACGACCCAAGGATGACGACGAGAGCGTACTTGAGCCAAAGAAGCAGCGCGAACCACTTGATCTTCACCGGCAGGATGAAGAAAATNNAACAGCTCGAAGTCGGGATTGAGGAAGGCGAAGGCGAGAAAGACGCTGCCGGCGAGGAACAGGTTCGATGCGCCGACGAACGGAGTGATGAACGCGAACGCGACCGTGAGCAGCCAGCCGACGCCGAGGAACGCGTTATAGCGGAACGCCCCCCAGTGGTGTTCGAGCGCGGTTCCCATCAGGAAGAAAAGATACCACGCAAACGCGATGAAGACAGGATGGGCGTCCGGCGGCACCAGGACGAACGTGGCGAGCCGCCAGACCTCGCCCGCCATGACGGCGGCGGGAAACAGGGCAATGAGCCGGAGATCGAATCCGGTCATCAGCGCGACACCCCAGAAGAAGACCTGTCCGATGACCAGGTAGAGTGAGAGGTTCGGGATCGCAAAACGGCCGAACAGGCGTTCGAGCTTGGTGAGAAGTGACATGATGAGAAACACGCCGGGCCGCCGGGCGGTGGAACCGCTGCGGTCCTGCGCGCTCCTACTTCTCAGCGTTTGCCGGAAGCTGGTCGAGCAGCTTTTGTTTTTGAACCTTCAATCGCTCGTCCTCCACCGTGCCCAGGAGGGTGCGGGCGCGATCGAATTTCTTCTGCTTGATCAGGACATTGGCGGCCTGGAGGCGGATGGTCTCCTTTTCGAGTCCCGGCGAGCACTGGCCCTCAAGCGCGCCCCAGAGCTTGAGCGCCTCGTCCCAATCCGGATCGGCAAGGTCGTAGAACGACTGGGCATAGCGGTAGGCATAGGCGAAATTTTTGGGCGCAAGCTCGGAGGCCCGCCTGAAGGCCTCCTGCATGGTGCGGTCGATCTGCACGCGCGTCCACAGGCCGCTCTTCAAAAAATCGCTGCGCGCCTCGGCCATGACCGTGCCGAGCTGGAAATGGTAGAGCGGCTCCTCCGGCGCAAGGCGGGTCGCCGAGATGAAATAATTCGCGGCCTCGATCGGCTCGCCTTCCTCGGCCAGATAGTTGCCGAGCTGATTCTTGACGATCGGGATGTCCGGATCGAGTTGATTGGCCTTGAGGAGAATCGCCGTCGATTCCCGGCGCATCCCCACTTTGCCGAGAAGCATGCCATAAGGGACATAGCCTGGGGCGAAGCTGGGGAATTTCCGGAGGAACTCATCGTAATCGAAAATCAGGTTCTGGATGTCCCGCTTCACGTTGTCCTGATCGACATCGTCGCTGCCAAGCCTGGCCAGGAGGTCGTTCTGGCGCGCGACGAGCTCCTTCAGGCGCGGCGTGGCCCGGGCGGCAACCTCTGCGAGGATGAAGTGATCGTTCTCCGGTTCGGGGAGGGGGGACGGCGTTGCAGCTGGCGCCGCCGGTTTTGCGGCCTCCTGCGAAGAAGCGGAGGGCGCTGGCGCGGGTGAAGGAGAAGCTGCCGGCGCCGGAGAAGTCGCCAGGGCGGCCGGCAGGATGTGCTGGTCCGGGGGCGCGGAGCCCGCGGGTGCGCCCGTCCCCGTGCCATCGGCGGCTGCGAGCGGCGCCACAGCCGCAAAGAAGACCAGACAGACCGGGAACGGACGATTAAAACGCATTCGAATGTACACTAATCATGTGTCAGACCGGAGTCAGGTCCAATCGTTCAAACGTTTTGGAGTCCGGGACCCGTGGGCGCCGCCTGTTTTACGAGCGGGCGGGTCGTTCGATCCCAAAATCGCACGGATAGAATCAACCGGCGCGGCGTTTTTTTAGTGCGCCCGGAGCGCTTGGCCGGCAAACCGGAGGACGATGGCCGCCAAACCGTTCGTCTTTATCTGCGGGACCGATGATTTCCTTGTGAACAGGATGGGAAAGGAGCGTTACGGCGTGCTCACGGCGGATGTGGCGGATGAGTTTTCCCGCGAGGTGCTGGACGGGCTGGCGAACAATTTCAGCGACGTTGAGACGGCGGTGAACCGTTTCCGCGAGGCCCTGCAGACGATCTCTCTGTTCGGCGGGAAGCGGGTTGTCTGGTTCAAGGACGTCAACTTTCTTGCGGACTCGGTGACGGGGCGGGCCGAAGGGACGCTCAGGCAGGTCGAGGAATTGCAGGCGATGCTGACGAAAGTGAACCCGGAGGAGGTTGCGGTCGTGATCACCGCCGCGCCGGTGGACCGCCGCCGGACGTTCATCAAATGGTGCGAGACGACGGCCGACTACACGTTTATCGGCGACGACGGCCAGGCCGGCGCGTCGATGCTCGAACAGGTGGCTCTTGACGAGGCGGCCGGCCAGGGGGCGACCATCGCGCCGGACGCGCTCGCGCTCCTGCTGGCGAAGATCGGCTCCAACACGCGCCTGCTCGTCGAGGAGGTCCACAAGCTCAGCACCTTTGTGGGAGGTTCTTCGGCGAAGCCCGGATCGGAGGGCGGAATTATCGAAGAGCGCGACGTCGAGGAATTGACGCCCAATTTCGCCGAGGGGGATTTCTTCGAGGCGGCGGACGCGTTTGGCCGGGGCGATCTGCCGCGGACCCTCGCGGCCCTCCGCAGGCATTTCTTCGCGGGGGGGGACGCCCGGCCGGTGATCATCGCGCTTCAAAACCGGAACCGTCTGTTGATCCAGCTCAGGGTGCTGCTTGATTCGGGCGAGGTGCGGCTCGGGGCGCGGGGTGTGGACAAGACCGGTTTTGACCGGGCGGCGGCGGAGTACGCCCCGTGTTTTGCGGGGTCGGTGGAGAAGAGCTCTTTCAACGTGTTCACGCAGAACCCGTGGTACCTGGGCAAACTGGCGGGGACCGCAAAGCTGCCCTCGCTGCGGAGGCTGATCGACAACCAGCAGGAGTTCATTGCGGCATTTGAGGAACTGATCCGCCGGCCCGCCGAACAGGAGGAGGTTCTGCGCGAGATGGCTGTGCGATGCCTGACGTAGCGAGGCGCAGCCTCAGGCCGTTGAGCGCAGGAGGTCAAACAAGGCATCGCTCGAGGTGCGCCTCGCTGTGTATCGCTAAATCGACGTCAAGCTGGCCTCCCGGCGATTTTTCGGTAGCTATCGCAGGACGCTTTTGCTACGGCTCCCGTTTCGTCTTTTCCCAACCGTGAAACCACCGTCATCCAGTCTGGCCACCCCCTCCGCCGGGTCAAAGAAGTCTCCGGCCTCCGTTGAACCTCAGGACCGGAAGCCGGCGGAGCCGATCGTCAACGTCCTCGCCGAACGGTACGCCTCCGCGGCGATCAAGGACATCTGGTCGCCCCATGGACGCATCCTGCTCGAGCGGGATTTCTGGATCGCGGTGATGAAGGCGCAGAAGGATCTTGGCGTGCCGATCCCGGCCGAGGCGATCAAGGATTATGAACACGTCCGGGACGTCATCGACATTGAGTCCATCCTGAAGCGCGAGCGGGTGACCCTTCATGATGTGAAGGCCCGGCTTGAGGAGTTTTCGGAGCTGGCGGGCCGGCAGTTCATTCATCTCGGGCTGACCAGCCGCGATCTCACCGAGAATGTCGAGCAGCTCCAGATCTTCCGTTCGCTGAAGGTCCTTCATTTCAAGGCGGTGGCCGCGCTTCTCGCGCTCGCCCGGCAGGCCGGGACGCATCGCGACCTGATGATCACCGGACGCACGCACAATGTGCCGGCGCAGCCGACAACGCTTGGCAAGCGGCTGGCGATGTTTGGGCAGGAGCTGTTGATTGCCGTCGAGCGGCTGGAGAACCTCATCGAGCGGTATCCGGTGCGCGGATTGAAAGGTGCTGTCGGGACGCAGCTCGACCAGCTGACGCTGCTCGGCGGGCGCGCCGACCGCGTGGCCGAGCTCGAAGGGCGCATCCTGCGGCACCTCGGATTCCGGGCGTCGCTAGGGATGGTCGGGCAGGTGTATCCACGCAGCCTCGATTTCGACGTCGTGTCGGCGCTGTACCAGCTCGGCGCGGCCGGGGCGAGTTTTGCGCACACCCTCCGGTTGATGGCGGGACAGGGCCTGCTGACCGAGGGATTCAAGGAAGGCCAGGTCGGCTCGTCCGTGATGCCCCACAAGGTGAACGCCCGGAATTGCGAGCGCATCTGCGGATTTCACGTCATTCTCGGCGGGTATGTGAACATGACGGCGTCCCTGAGCGGCGAACAGTGGAACGAAGGCGACGTCTCCTGCTCGGTGGTGCGCCGCGTGGCGCTGCCCGATGCGTTCTTCGCCGTCGACGGGCTGTTCGAGACCTTTCTGACGGTTGTGGAGGAGATGGAGGTCTTTCCCGCGGCGATCGCCGCCGAGAACGAACGCAACCTGCCGTTCCTTGCGACGACGACGATTCTGATGGAGGCGGTCAAACACGGCGCCGGCCGCGAGGTGGCGCATGCGGCGATCAAGGAACATGCGCTTGCGGCCGCCCGGGCGCTGCGGTCGGGCGCGACCAACGGCGAGACGGACCTGCTCGGGCGGCTCGCGGGCGACAAGCGAATCGGACTCGGGAAGAAGCAACTCCAGGGCATCCTCGCGGAGAGCAACCGCTATGTGGGCGCGGCACCGGACCAGGTTGACGCGTTTGTCGGCGAGGCCCAGTCGCTCGGCAAACGGGTGAAGGGCGCGGCGGAATACCGGCCGGGAAAATTGCTGTGACGTCCCTTGTTCCGGCGGGCGGGCCTGGAATTGTATTCAGCGGGCGGGCGGGATTGCCGATGTTCGCGGGAAATTTGATTTGCCACGCCTCGGAGCGAGGCATTTTGTTGCACCTCTGCACGTAATTCTGAACCCTTTCATTACTCCTCGCCATGGCTGAACTCGTAGGAAACTGTCTCGTCGCCCAATCAGGCGGTCCGACCGCGGTAATCAATGCCAGCGTGGCTGGCGTCGTCGCCGAGGCGCTCAACCACAATTGCATCGAAGAGGTCTACGGTGGCCTCAACGGCGTGCTGGGCATCATCAACGAGGAATTCATCGACCTTGCCGCCGAGTCGCAGCAGCAGATCCGGGCGCTCCGTCATACGCCGGGAGCCGCGTTGGGAACGTGCCGCTTCAAGCTGAAGAAGCAGCAGGATTTCGACCGGGTGCTCGAGGTTTTCAAGGCGCACAACATCCGGTACTTTTTCTATGCCGGGGGCAACGACTCCCAGGACACCGCCGACAAGATCTCCAAGCTCGCGCAGGCGCAGAACTATGAGCTCCGGGTTATCGGCATTCCGAAGACCATCGACAACGACCTCCCGGTCACCGACCACTGCCCGGGCTACGGCAGCGTGATCAAGTACATCAGCGCCACCGTGCGCGAACTCGCGTGCGACAACGAGGCGATGGGCCAGAACGACCTGGTGTCGATCCTCGAGGTCATGGGCCGGAACGCCGGGTGGATTGCCGCCGGTTCCGCGCTCGCCAAACGGCGCGATCATCCCCACGACCCGCCC
>PMKA01000452.1 GCA_003157575.1 Opitutia bacterium | reverse complement strand
GACAACTTCAGTCATTAAGGCCGCCAGTCCGACCCCTGCAACCCGCCCGGTAGCGCCGACGGACCAAATCACACCGGTTGCTGCTGAGCCCTCCCCGGCACCTGCGGTCAATTTGGTTTCCGCACCCAACCAGATCATCTATCTGACCCAGCTTCCAAGCGCGGGCACGCTTGTGAATATCGCGGCTGCACAAGGGCTTGCGATTGAGCAGATCAATCAGACGGCGACGCAGATCCTTGTGGTCTACAAATATGCCAATGGGCAGACGAACACGGTATCCTACCAGCTTCTGCCTTCTGCGACACAAAACCCCGCAGTGGCCCCGGTCCCCGTTCTTGCGGGCCCCGTCACGGTCGCGGTGCCTGCCCAGACGACGGTGGTCTACCAAAGCCCAGCGCCAGCGTACTACTACGATCCTTTCTATTATCCGTGGCCATATTTCGGTCCGGTGGCGCTGAGCCTGGACTTTGGCTTCCATGACGGATGGCGCCATGGCGGATGGGGTCATGGAGGATGGAATCATGGAGGAGGGCATGGCTGGCATCGGTGATGCCAGCGGCCGCAAAGGAGACAAATATTTCAGTCTTTGATCACATGCATCAACGATATCCAGTTCTTTTCGCCCTGGGCATTTCGACATTGTTTGCCGGATGCGTCGGCACGGGCCCCAACACTCAACAGGGAGCTGTCACTGGCGGAGCCCTCGGGGCGCTTGCTGGCGCAATCATCGGCCACAACAGCGGTGGCGGCAACACACTTGGCGGTGCTGTGATCGGAGGCGCCGTCGGGGCGATCGCCGGAGGGACGATCGGAAACAGCATCGATAACGAGCGTGGAACGATCTATCGGTCTCCGGAAGAGGCGACAACCAACGTGGTTGTGGAACAGGTGCCTCCCCCTCCGCCTCCGCCAGGCGTTGAGGTGGTCACACCCGCGCCAGCGCCGACCGCTGTCTGGATTCCAGGCTGTTGGGCGTTCAACGGGAACGCCTACGTCTGGTTTCCCGGCCGTTGGGAGATCCCGCCGCAAGGCTGTTACACGTACGTCGCTCCGTATTGGGCTCCGCGAAGACACGGCTACGGCTACGTGTACATTCGGGGCTACTGGCGCTAGCAGCAGCCTGTCGGGCTTCGCCCTCCACGCTGCCGCCGGCCGATCTGTGCGACCGGTCTGGACCGTCAGCGGAGTCGAACGGCAGCCGGCGGATCATGAAGCAACGAGTTGCTGTAAATTTAGTTGAAGCACGTTGCCCGGCCATTATGATGGCACTTCCCCTTGCAACGTGGAATGTGACCAATATGCCCCGGCGGCGGCGCTTCCCGCAGGGTATATATGCAAACGTCATCGGCAGGGCAATTTGTATCCGCCACCGCCCAACGCGCCCTGATTCTGGCGTTTGCTCTGGCAGCGTCTCTCTCTTCGCCACACAGCAACGCATCGACTTCGCCAGAACACGCCGCGTTGCCGACCAAAACACCGGCCCATCCTGATGAATTCGAGGCGTTGACGGCGGCGTTGCAGGCCCATCCGCAAGACGCCGCCTTGTGGCATGCCCGGGGCGAGGCACGCGTGAATTTGGAGGACCCCGCCGGCGCCCTCGCTGACTTTTCCGAGGCCATCCGCATCGACCCCTTCAAGCCCGAGTTCCTGCTCAGCCGCGCCCGCCTCCTGGCCGGGATGGGCCGCTGGACCGAGGTCATCGCCGACACCACCGGCGGCCTGGCTCGCGATCCGGCACAGACCGAGTTGCTCCTGTTGCGCAGCCGCGCGCGCGCCAACCTCGGCCAGTTCGACGCCGCCCTGGCCGATGCCGACCGCGCCGTCGCGCGGTCTTCCGAACCTTCGCAGGCCCGCGGTGCGCGTGGATGGATCCGCCTCCTCCGCCATGAATGGGCCGGGGCTGCCGACGACGCTTCCGCCGCCCTGCAGCAAAAGCCCGACAGCCTCGAAATGCTCCTGATCAAGGGCATCTCCCTTCGCGAAATGCAGGATGCGGCCGGTGCCCGCGCCTGCTTCGAGGGTATCCTCAAAATCGATGCCGACCACACAGTGGCCCTCTTCAACCTCGGCCGGCTCGACAATGCCGCCGGCGACTGGAAGTCCGCCATCGCCCGCCTTTCCCGGGTGATCGAGCTTTCCCCCGGGCTTCCGGAGGCCTTTATGGAGCGTGGCCGCGCCCGTCTGGCCACGAACGATGCCGAGGGCGCCATCGGGGATCTTTCCAAGGCCGCGCGTCTGCAGCCCTCCAACGCCGAAATTTTCGCCCTGCGCGCGCTGGCCAACGAAAAACGGGGAGACGATCGACAGGCCGCGGCCGATGCCGAAAAGGCCGTCGCACTCGGCGCCCAGGATCCGCAGCTTTTCCTGCTTCTGGCCCACAGCGCGGAGAAACAGGCCGCCTGGAACACCGTGCTCAGCTACGCCGGTCGCGTGCTCGAACGCCTCCCGAACGACAGCGAGGCGCTCGCGCTGAAGGGCCGGGCGCTGCTCGCCAGCGGGCGGACGGCCGAGGGGCTCGAGGTTCTCGGGGCCGCCATCGCCGCCAGTCCCAACCAATGGCGCCTGCGCACCGAGCGCGCCGCGGTCTTTCACCGGCTGCAACGCTACGACGAGGCCATCGCCGACTGCGACAAGGCCATCGAGCTCAATCCGCAGGCGGTGGTCGCCTATTCGATGCGCGCCTACTGCAACCTGCAAAAACACCGGGCCGACGACGCGCTGCGCGACTGCGAGAAGGCGATCGAGCTCGATCCGCAGCAGCCGCTCCCGCTGCTTGTGCGGGCCCGCGTGATGATCGACCGCTCGGACCCCGCCAAAGCGGTGGCGGACAGCATCGCCGCCCTGAAGCTGATGCCGGGAACCGCCTGGGGGTATTCGACCCTTGGACTCGCACTGCTGAAACAGGATCGCGCCGAGGAGGCCGCCGCCGCCGCCGCCAAGGCCCAGCCGC
>PMKA01000228.1:1572-10927 GCA_003157575.1 Opitutia bacterium | reverse complement strand
GACACGGCGCCGACCGGACACACGCTGCGGCTCATGACGCTGCCGACTGCGTGGTCGGGTTTTCTGGCGGACAACACTTCAGGCACATCCTGCCTTGGTCCTTTGTCGGGTCTGCAGAAACAACGGGCGGTTTACGAAGGCTCGGTCGCAGCGCTTGCGGACGGCGAGCGCACGACGCTTATTCTCGCCAGCCGGCCGCAAAAAGCTGCATTGAATGAAGCGGAGCGCACCAGCGGAGAACTGGCCGGGCTCGGGGCGCGCAATCAGCGGCTGATCTTAAATGGAGTATATCATCCATCAGGCGCAGATTCGCTCGGTCTGGCGCTCGAACGCCGCGGCAGTGAAGCCATCCTGGCGAAGCAGGATTTCCTCAAGCGATTATCTGTCGTCGAGGTGCCGTTGCGCGCCCGCAACCTCGTGGGAATACCCGCCCTGCGGGAGCTGATCCGGGGAGGCGGAACGGATCGCATCGAGCCCGACGGTCGTTGCGGCGATCTGCCCGCGGCCGGATCGCTGTCCGCGCTGGTCGATGATCTGGTGCACTCGGGCCCCGGGGTCATCATGACGATGGGCAAGGGAGGCGTGGGCAAGACCACCATTGCTGCGGCAATTGCGACGGAGCTGGCCCGGCGCGGCCTGCCCGTGCTCCTGAGTACAACCGACCCGGCGGCCCATGTGGCAGCGGCAGCCGGCGAGACCGTTGGGTTGCAGGTCAGCCGGATCGATCCGCAGTTGGAAACCAGGGCGTACGTTGAACAGGTCATGGCCACCGCGGGCCACGGACTTGATGCCAGCGGTCGCGCTCTGCTGGAGGAGGACCTGCGCTCGCCCTGCACCGAGGAGATCGCGGTGTTTCGCGCGTTTGCCCGTGTTGTGGCGCAGGGGCGCGACCGGTTCGTGGTGCTGGACACCGCGCCGACAGGGCACACGCTCCTGTTGCTCGACGCCACCGAGGCATATCACCGCGAGATAGCTCGGAAGGCGAGCAACCTGCCGGAAGAGGTCCTCAATCTTCTGCCCTGGCTCCGCGACCCGCGTTTTAGCCGCGTACTGGTGGTCACGCTGCCGGAGCCAACGCCAGTACATGAAGCGGCGGCACTTCAGGCCGACTTGCGTCGGGCGCAGATAGAGCCGTTCGCCTGGGTGATCAACCAGAGTTTCGCCGGCGTGAAGACTGGCGAACCGCTCCTGAGGGCGCGCGGCGCGGGAGAGCTGCCTTTCATTCAGGAGGTCATCCGCGATCTCGCCCGGCGGACGGTCATCGTTCCCTGGGTGCAGGACGAACCAGTCGGCGCAGTGAAGTTGCAGCAGCTTTTCCAGGCATCGCGAGAGAGTTGAAAGCACATCGAACATGACAACCGCCGTTGCAAAGAGCATGTCGTTTCTCGACCGCTATCTCACGGTCTGGATTTTTGCCGCGATGGGCCTGGGAGTTTTGCTCGGCCATCTCGTGATCACCGATCCGGCCGGGTTTTTCGCGCCGATGACGGTCGGCACGACGAATCTGCCGATCGCGATCGGGTTGATCCTGATGATGTACCCGCCGCTCGCAAAGGTGAGATACTCGCAGCTCCCCAAGGTGTTTGCCGACAAACGCGTCCTCGCTCTCTCGCTCGCACAGAACTGGATTGTCGGGCCGGTGCTGATGTTCCTCCTGGCGATTCTCCTTCTGCGCGACCACCCGCACTACATGGTGGGCCTGATCCTGGTCGGAATCGCCCGCTGCATCGCGATGGTGCTGGTCTGGAACGAACTCGCGAAGGGAAGCCGCGAATACGCGGCGGGCCTTGTCGCGTTCAACAGCATCGCGCAAATCCTCTTTTACAGCTTCTTCGCCTGGCTCTTCATCACGGTGCTGCCGCCCTATTTCGGCCTCGCAGGCGCGGTGGTGAAGGTCCGCATGGCGGACATATTCTGGAGCGTGATGGTCTATCTCGGCATTCCCTTCGCGGCGGGCGTATTGAGCCGGGTCGTCCTCGTGCCGCTCAAAGGCGAGGAATGGTACGAACGTGTGTTTGTGCCGAGAATATCGCCAATCACGCTCACCGCACTGCTGTTCACGATCGTCGTGATGTTCACGTTCAAGGGCGACACGATCGTTCAGGTGCCCCTCGACGTGCTTCGAATCGCGATTCCGCTCCTTTTGTACTTCGCGATCATGTTCCTTTCCAGCTTCTTCATGGCGAAGCGGCTCGGGGCGGACTATCCGCGCGCCGCGTCGCTCGCCTTCACGTCGGCGGGAAACAATTTCGAGCTGGCGATCGCCGTGGCCATCGCGGTTTTCGGGATCGACTCGGGCGAGGCGTTTGCCGCGGTTGTGGGGCCGTTGATCGAGGTTCCGGCGCTGATAGGCCTGGTGCACGTGGCGCTCTGGTTCAGGCGGCGGTTCTTCGAAGCGGCGCCGGCGGCGGGGGAGTCTGGGCCTCCCTCCGTATGACGTCCGGGCCACAGTGAGCGGACGATTTTTCTGGAGGCGCGACGAGGGCGTCGCGTCTTCAAAACGGAGCGCACCGACGGTTTCGTTTGCAAGGTGGATCGGGCTTTGCTCTGTTGCGCGCCTTCATGAAGCTGGACATTCCCAACGGCGATTTTGCCGGATACCTGTTCGATCTCGACGGCACGCTTGTCGACACGATGCCGCTGCATTTTGTGGCCTGGAAGGAGGCGCTCTGGAAATGCGGGCTCGGGCGGGATCTGGACGAGGACCTTTTCTATTCGTTTGGCGGGGTGCCCACGCTGCTGGTTGCGCAGCGCATCGGCGAACACTACGGCGTCAAGCTCGATGCGGCGCAGGTTGAGAGCGTGAAGGAGAAGATCTATCTCAATCGTCTCCGGGAGGCGAAGCCGATCCTGCCCGTCGTGGAGTTTGCGAGGCGCGTGGCGAAGACGCATCCCGTGGGCATCGTCACGGGAGGAATGCCGGAGGTGGCGCACGCCGCCCTTGAATCGTCCGGTCTGGAGGCGCTGTTTCCGATCGTTGTGACTCCGGCGGATGTGCCTCCGGGGCGTGGCAAGCCGGCCCCGGACATGTTCCTGCTGGCCGCACGCCGGATGGGAGTGGAACCCGGACGGTGTCTGGTTTTCGAGGATGCCGGGCCGGGGATCGCGGGCGCGCGCGCCGCGGGCATGCAGGTCGTGCGCGTAGCGAGCCGCGGGCTCATGTAAAGGGATTTGCCGCCCACCTGGCGGCGCGGGCGGAAACCACGGGTATGTCGGGCCCACCCTCCCTTTGGGTATTCAGAGTTGGGTCGCCCTTACGGCGGCGTGGCGCCGGCGCCTTCCTGAAGACGGCGGATGACGACAGGGTCGCCTGTCCCGAGCCCGGTGATCGTTGCGGCGTCGCCGCCGCTGCAGATGAGGCGGAAGAAACCGTCGGCGTCGGGAAACGCGATCCACGATCCGCGCGGACCGCCTGCGGAGGCGCGGCCGTAAAGAACGTTCAGAGACTTTCCCCGGGCGACGACCTCAAAGCGCGTTCCGGGGGCGATGTCGGCCGCGGAGAAATCGGAGGGCTGCGCATTGAGGACCAGATCCCCGTCGATCACGGTTACATCGGTCACCCGTGCCTCGAAGCCGCCTTCGTTGAGCAGCCGGACCTGGGAGGTGACCTGCACCTGTTCCTGGGTTGCGTCGAAACAATCCGGTCCGCCTGCGACGGTCGGGAGCGTGACCGGCTCGCGTTCGATAAGGGCGATCAGGGTGCGGATCGCGAGGAGGCGTTCGCGCTGGCTCACGTTCAGGCGTCCGTCGCGGGACACCTCAAGCAGCAGCAGACTGCTTTGCCGTTCGTACGGCGCCGAGAGGTATTTCCGTGGAGCGTCGAGCTCGTTTTGCGTGCACAGGAAGACCACGGGAATCTGCGGCTGGAGATTGAACGGGAGGGGGTCCTTCGCCCCGCGCATCTGCAGGGCCGGGCCGACGGCCACGGCTCCCTGGTAATGGCCGGCGAATTGCTCCGCGATCAGCGTGACGATCGCTCCCCCCATGGCATCTCCCTCAAGCAGGACCCTGCGCGGCTCGCCGCAGGTGGAGGCGATGCGCTCGCGGAGGTTTTCGATGTCGGCGATCGCATCGCGGATGATCATCCCGTTGCGCCGGTAGCTCGTTGTGGCGACGATCCACCCCTCTTCGAGCAGGGTGCGGCAGGCGAGGTGGTTGGGATCGAGGTCGGCGACCAGGGGCGCGTTCGGGTCGCGGAATCCGTGGGCGAGCAGCAGCACGCAGCCGCTCCATTGAGCGGGTCTGGCGATCACGAATTTCGCCCCCTCGATTTCGCCGGTGTCGAGTTTCACTCCCGCGGGGACAGCTGGAGACGGTCCGGCTTCCGGCGTGGCGGAGGGTGTGGCTGGGAAGGCCGCGCAGACCAAAGCGGGGAGAAGCGGCAGGAGCCGGAGGAATCCCGGGAAAAATTCGCGGAGGGAAGGCTTCATTTTGCGGCAGCCCGGCGAAGGCGGTCGTTGATCGCGAGGCCGGGACCTCCCGCCGGGGCGAGTTCCGCGTGCAGGCATTTCCATGGACCCCGGTCGAGCCGGCGAAGGAGGGCGAAGAGGCGCTGGCCCGCCTCGCCGGCATCGCCGCGCGCGCTGAGCCAGAACACGTTCTTTGCCGCGCACGCCCAATCCGGTTTTTGGAAACAGATCCACGCCTCGTCGGACCGTGCGCGGGCCGCCATTGCGGCGGTGATGCGGCGGTGGAGGCGCATCGGCCGGAGGGGGCTGTAGTGGCGTTTCATCAGACCCGGGGCCGGGACGGGAGTCCCCGGCTTGCGGCGGCGCGCCCGGGTGCGGACGGGAACGCCCAGTACGCGCGCGAGCTGTTCAGCAGTGATCACGCCCGGCCGGAGAAGCACGGGGCGGCGGGGGTTGCGGACGTCCACGATGGTGGATTCGAGTCCGTGACGGCAGGGGCCGCCGTCCAGGATGTATGCGATTGCCGATCCGAGACCATCCCGGACGTGGGCGGCCGTCGTGGGGCTCACGTAACCGAAGGGGTTGGCGCTCGGGGCGGCGAGCGGGAGGCCGCTGAGGCGCAGCAGACGCCGGAAGAGCGGATGCGCGGGCATGCGCACCGCCACGCTCGACAGGCCGGCGGTTACGACGTCGGGAATGAGCGGCTTGCGGGGAAGGATAAGGGTAAGGGGGCCGGGCCAGAATGCCCGGGCCAGCCGGGTGACCGCTTCGTTGGGCTCGGCAACCCGGGCGAGCATCCGGAGGTCGGCGACATGGACGATCAGCGGGTCGTCGGCCGGGCGGCGTTTGGCGCGAAAGATGTCCCGACAGGCATTTGCGTCGAAGGCATTTGCGGCGAGGCCGTAAACCGTTTCAGTGGGCGCCGCGACCAGACCTCCCCGCCGGAGGACCCGCGCCAGCCGGCGCAGGTTTTCCGCAGTTCCACGGTAGATTCGGGCAGAGTGCGTCACGGTTCGGTCAGTCCGCATATTCCCATCGACGCCGGATGCTGCAACGAAAACCGCGCCCTCGGCGGCGCGGTGTCCGACGGCCCTCCCGGCTGTTGGGAACAAAAAAGCCGGAGCACAGGCTCCGGCTCGGAAGATGCGCGACGTGCGCCTGGCGGCTCACGGGGCCAGCAACATGTGGCGCGCGCGCTTGAGGGTCTTGGTGACCGCGCGCTGGTATTTGGAGGTCAGTCCGGTGTATTTTCGCGGCAGGATCTTGCCCGTGTCCGTGACACAACGGTTGAACGTGTGCGGGCTGGTGAAGGGGATTTCGGCAGGCGTCGGAGTCTGCGGCTTGGTTTCGGGCGTGGTCATGAAGGAAGAAAGTAAAGAGGCGAGAAGGGTGCGGTGCGGGCGGGCGTTGTCAACCCGCATTTTCCCCACCCGAAAGTTCAGTCCTTTTCGCTTTTCACCACTGCCTTGAGGGACTCCTCCGCCTTTGCCACCATCTTCTTCAGCGTGTCATTGGAGATGGGCTTGTGCAGGCAGCCGACGACCTTCGGGTGATCGATATAATTGTCGGGGTTGAAAAAGCCGGACATGATGATGAAGCGGGTGTGGCATTTCGTCCAGTTGGCATAGGTCTTCATGATCTGGTCGCCGCCGAGGCGGGGCAGGTTCAGATCGAGAAGCACGAGGTCGATGCCGTTGTTGGTCTCGTCCAGCAGGGCGACGGCATGCAGGGCGTCCGACACAGCCAGCATGTCATGCCCCCACGAATGAAGAAGCTCATAAAGGAGGGCGCGATATTCACGGTCATCTTCGACTATAAGGATCTTCATGGTTGGTGGAGAATGATGCGGGACTTGGCCGGCGAGTCGCTCCCCGGGCAGGGAGAATTACCCAGTATTAGGCTAGGGTGTTTCCTCCGCAATAATTTATCGCGTTATATCGTTGTGAATATTGGAGCCCGGAGGGAACCCCGGGGCGGAGGTCCGGGGCGTCCGCGCGATTGACGCCGCGGACGGATTCGGCGATAGGAGGGGCGGGCCTTGTAGCGGCCCCTGTAACCCCGATGTACGAAGCCAAGGACGCCATCCCGTTCGCCGATCCGGAGATCCCGCGCCTGCTGCGGCGGTGGATCATCCCGGCCAACGTCCTTGCCGCGGTTGCCGCGACGGTCTGGATTCCGCTCCGGCTGGTGTACTTCCGCGATTTGTCCGGGGGGCAGACCGTCGACTACTCGATCGATTTTTGCGTGGCGATTCTGATGGTCGTCAACCAGTGGCCGCGGATTGTGCGCCGCCGCCGGATGGGGGGGGCGCTGGCGGTTGCGGGCGGCGGCTGGTCGCTGGCCGCGGATTTTGCCGTCGCGTTCCCCCTGTTCAGCGTGCTGCATCCGATTCTGGGCGGGCGGGCGGAGTACCTCCTTCTTGTCAAGCTGCTCATGTTCCGCCGGGTGTTTTCGATCCACCTGCTGCTGGACGAACTTGCGGATCTGCATCCCGTGCTGGTGCGGCTGCTTCCGCTCGGGTTCATCGTTCCGCTTGTGATCAATCTGATCGCCTGCGGCTGGAGCGCGCTGGGGGGCGGGTCCGTGGGCAGGAGCCCGGACCTGGTGCTCGATTATATCCGCGCGGCGTATTGGACGATCACGACGCTCGCAACCGTGGGCTATGGCGACATCACAGCCGAAACCAAGGGGCAGATGATCTATGCCTCGCTGACGATGCTGGTCGGGATCGGGTTCTTCGGCTACGTGCTGGGCAACATCGCGAGCCTGCTCGTCCGCCTGGACGCGGCGCGGGAGGCCCACCTTGAGATCCTGAGCCGCGTCGATTCGTTCATGCGCGGAAACGCCGTGCCCGGACCGCTGCGATCCCGGGTGCGCGAGTATTACCGCTATGTCTGGAAGAGCCATCAGGGCTACGATGTGAGCGCCATCCTCGATGAACTTCCTCCGAAGCTGCGCGCCGACGTGGCGCTATTTCTCAATGCCGAGATGATCGAGAAGGTGCCCCTCCTCAAGGGCGCCGACCGGCGTCTGCTGGAAGGACTCGTGATCGAGCTCAAGCCCCGCGTGGTCGTTCCGCAAGAGGAGCTTTTTTGCGCGGGCGACCCGGGGGACGGCATGTATTTCATCCTGCGCGGCGCGATCGAGATCGTGACCGCCGACGGCGCCGTGCTGGCGACGCTGGGCCCCGGCTCGTTCTTCGGCGAAGCGGCGCTTGTTACGGCCCGGCCTCGCAATGCGACGGCCCGGGCAGCAGGCTATGGCGATGTGTTCTTCCTGAAGCGCGAGGCGTTTGAGCGGGTGCTCAGCCACAACCCCGGGTTTCGCCAGCAGGTCAACGCGATCGCCGCGACCCGCACCGGCAACACGGGTTCGCCGCTGCCCCCGGCGTGAGTCGAAACCTGCCAGGAGGAGGTCGGAATTGCGCTCCGACGACCCCCCGACCCGATGGGCTCAGCCGGGCGGCGCATGCCGTGAAGGGCCGGCATGGGGGCGCCCGAAATACTCCCAACAAAGCACCGCCGCCGCCGCGGAGACGTTGAGCGATTCGATCGCACCCCCTCCCGGGATGCGCACGAGGGCGTCACACGCCGCCGCCACATCGGGCGCGAGCCCGCGCTCCTCGTTGCCAAGCACCAGCGCGACCGGCCGCTCCGGCGCCTTTGGGGTGGCGACGCGGGTTTCCCGGCCGACGACCGGAGCCGCTCCCCGGACCGAGGTTCCGACCACGCGAAAGAACGGCCGCGCCTCGGAGATGAATCCGGCGAGGGATGTCACGGCATGGATCTCGACGTGCTCCATGCCGCCCTCCGCCACACGGTAGGCGGCCTCGCAGGGCTTTGCCTGTTCCGGATCGTCCGGGATCACGATGTGCTTCACTCCGAAAAAAGCCGCCGAACGGACGATGGCTCCGAGGTTGTGCGCATTGCCGATCCGGTCGAGAAGCAGCAGCGGCTCGCGGGCCTGGGCCCAGCGGCGCAGATCCTCGGGACGCGGCGGGTGCATGACGCGCGGCTCGATCACCGCAACGATGCCGCCATGGTGGACGGTGCCGGAAATCTTCTCCAGTTCGACCGGCTCGATGCAGCGGTAGAGCTTTTTGGCCTGCGCCAGGACCTTGCAGATGATGCCTATCCTGCGCCCGGTAGGGTAGTCGAAGTACAGGCGCTTGATCGCCCCCGCGTCGTGGGCGAACAACGCTTTCACCGCCGCCAGGCCGCAGACCGTATGTTCTTTGGGTTTCACGGGCACAGCTTAACCGGACGCCGATGCTTCCCGCCACTGCAAATTCCGGAAAACAGCCGCGACGGCCATGCTGATGGTGGGTGTGGCGCCGCCGTTCCGACCCTGACGAGGATCGATTCACCACGGCTTTCGAAGATCACGCAGATGCCCGGACACCGGGCGCCGGTCGCGGACCGACGCTACGACTTTAACTCGTCCTTGAAACTTCTTCCGCCAGGTGTAGGCTTACCACATGTTCGATTGGTCCTCATGTTCCGCAGTGGAAAGCGACCCGCAAATCCAGAGCGGCGCATGGGTTCTCCGTGGAACCAGAGTCCCGGTGGCGTCGCTCTTTCAGAATCTTGAGGACGGCGCTCAGATTGATGAATACCTCGAATGGTTCCCGGGCGTTCAGCGCTCTCAGATCGAGTCGGTGTTGGAATTCGCAGCACGCATGGCCGTAGCGTGAAGATACTCTTTGACCAGGGCGTGCCGGTTCCGCTCAGGAAGCACTTGGCGAACCACCAAGTAGCCACTGCCTACGAACGGGGCTGGGGTGCGATCAAGAACGGCGATCTTATAGCCATGGCCGAGAGAGAAGGTTTTGACCTGCTTCTGACTACCGATCAGAACCTGAAATATCAGCAAGATCTCACGCACCGGAAGATCGCAATCGCTGTACTGTTGTCCAGGGGCCCGACGAAGGGGTCATGTGTGAATTC
>PMKA01000228.1:0-1503 GCA_003157575.1 Opitutia bacterium | reverse complement strand
TTGGCTCACGCCGCCCCGCAGGCGGAACCGCCGTACGTACTGGGTCACACTTCCCGGAACCCCCATCTGTAGCCGCTGGGCCAGCCAGGTGTTCGAGACCGAGGTCATCTGCGTCATCATGGCCGCCAGGCGCACCTTGTCAGCCGCCGATTTCTTCAGCGGCAACTGGTTGAGGTCAATGCCGAGGGCATCGGCCATCGTCGTCAACGTCGCCTCCCAGACGATGGCCCGCGCCTGCCGTTGTGCCTGTTGATCCGCTCCGAGTAGCTTGAAGCTGTCTCGGCCGGCCGCTTTGGGGGCGAGTTCCTTTTGCAGATCTCGCCTAAACCCCTCGGAGCCGATCGCCCACCCACGGCTCAGCCGGCCGTAGCGCTCCCCCTGACGCGCAGCGTCTTCTTCGGCGAGGAAGCGCAGGTACTCCAAGTAACACCTCCAGCCTTCAGGGTTATCTGCAAGGCCGCCGCTCTCGGCCAGGATCGTATCCGCAATGAGCCAGGCGGGACGATTGGGCCGCAGGAATCGGGGCAAGCTGCTGTAGGGATATTCCAGGAGCCGTTCCGCCGGCAGAAGTCCCGCGCGCACCGGGTTGAGATGGATGTAATGAGCCACGTCCGCCAACGCCTCGCCGGGTTCGACGTGTAGCGCCTTGTACCTGCCTTGGAATGGCCGGCCGATTTCACCCCGAAACCGGTTGAACCGTGCGGCCCACGTCCCCTGCAGCCACTTCATAGCCTCGCTCAGGTTCGGCTCTGGGGTTTCCAATGCCAGGTGAAAGTGGTTGCTCATCACCACAAATGCGTGGACCAGCCAGTGAAATCGTTCCGCCGCTTCCGCCAGGCACCGCTCAAAAGCCTCCGCCGCCCCCTTTGCCGTGAAGAGATCGCGCCGGTAATTCCCCCGGTTGATCACATGGTAACAGGCACCGGCGAACTCGACACGCAGTTTCCGAGTCATGGCCGCGACCCTGCGCCTGCCTATCCGAGCGTCAACCCTGGCGTCTCCTCCTTTTTCCGAGTTGTCGAGAATTCAGACATGACCCCTTCGCGGCCCCCTGACCCCTTCGCGGCCCCCCGGCGATGCGCGGCGTACCGTGGCGCGGACTGGTGCGCCTTAGGCGTTTTGTTTTTTTGGCCGATGGTTCGGCGGTCGGCGTGGCAGAGAGGATGTTGGCGGGTGGTTTCGGTGCGGGAGCCCTTAAACGGCTGACCTTGACCACCGGCCGTTTCTAGCGATTCTACCCACATGACCCAAGTATCACTACCGCTCCAGAAGATGTCCGTACCCGAAAAGCTCGACGTCATCGAACGTGTGTGGGCCAGCTTGCGTGATCGAGACGAGGTTCTTGAGTCGCCGGCATGGCATAAGGGTCTTTTGGCGGAGCGAAAGAAGCTCCACGCAGATGGAAAGGCCGGGTTCTCACCATGGTCGGAAGCCAAGAATCGGATCCGCCGGAAAGTCCGTGCAAGTTGAGATACTAGAGCAAGCAGAGCAGGACCTTGCAGA
>PMKA01000344.1 GCA_003157575.1 Opitutia bacterium | reverse complement strand
GTAGGCGACGTAAGATTTGTTATCGGCGTTTCTGTTCGGCAAAGGGAAAATGGCGCTTAAAGCGACTATGCTCAAGACCGGATTTCGTTCAATGGAAGTTGGAGAATCTTGTGGCACCGGAAGGGGTAAGGTTGCCCATAATCCATTCGAGCCGGGCGGGTAGGCCCTAGGTCCCGAAGGGACAGGAGCACCTGCGGTGGCCGCGGCCAAGAGCCGCGCGAGCAGCGAATCTTTCTCGCCCATGGTCTTGCCGGTGACCACGGTCCGGGATCTGTGCCCCGCGTGCATCGTCGCTCAAACGTCACGCCTCGCCAAGCTCGGGAGAGGTACGCTCATTCCATGAAATCAAGTATTAAATTTCCTCAATTCCTATTCCTGCGGTGCAGTCTCTCCCGTCGGGTCGTCCTGGCGGTTTCTGCGAACTAGGTGGCGGCGATGTGGACGATACAGAACCATCGTCATAGCCTGGCGTCCACGCTGGCCATTTCGGCATGGCTCCTGCTTGCTGGCTGGAGCTGCGGCGACTCTCATTCGGGCGGCGAAGCTCGGGATGGGGCAGCCTTCGACGCTCCGGACGCCGCGCAGGGCATGAAAGCCGATGTGCCCAAAGATGCCCCATTCGGCCACGACGGCGATGCCGCGGTAGCTGTCGATGGGGAAACTATGTCGATCTTCGAAGCCTGGCGGGAGCTTCGAAGTGCCATCCGAACCAGCCCGGATCACTTGGTTGCCCAAGCCGACATCGCGGTGGCCACCGGCGATGCGCAGGCGATCTTGGACTTCGTTTCCCGGAACATTCAAACCATCCCTGCGGCAACTACCAGTTTCGTCAGTAGCGAGAGGACGGTGCTGTGGGGACCGCGCGCGACTCTGCGCGGGGGCGAAGGCACCCTGCGCGACAAGTGCGAGCTGCTCGCCGGTCTTTATCAGAGGGCTGGCTTCACGACGACGGTCATGTCGGTCTTGGTCGATGATCCGACGACGCTCGGTCCGCGCATGCTTGCGCCCCTCGNNAGGCGACGTCGCTGGCGGGATCCATCGCGTCGTCGCTCGCCGGGGATGCCGGTGGCGGAAGCGCGGCCATGCACCCGGCGGCCTTCGATTGGACGAGCCTGCGCTGGATGCCGCTCGTGCAGGTGATGGTGAACGGCGCGGCCACCTGGGCGAATCCCGCCGTGCCGAACACCAAGCTGGGCGATGTCCTCTGCACCGGAAAGCCGGGACAGGCCGGGGCGGCGTATGACGTGGGCACCATCCATGTGAAGCTCGAAGGCACCACCGCGAGTCGACCCGCCGACCGGGTCGTGCTTGCGGAGCACACGTACTCCCGTTCGGATTTGTTGGGCAGGCAGCTACTCGTCTCGTTCGTGCCGGCCCTGACGCCCAAGCAGATGTTCACCTCCACCGTTGGCTCGGTGGATGGGTTCTATCCGCTCCTCGCCGTGCGCGGCGTCGACCTCACAATCAATCAGACCGCGGGCCTGGCATTTTCAGGGACGCTGATCAATTCGTCAGGCGATGTCGCGACCCAATCGAGCAGCGGTGCGATCACGATCGACGGCGAGCCGCTCGGACCGGTCCTCAGCAACGCCGATGCGACGACCCAGGTGAGCAGCGTGGTCATCAGCGACGTCAACGCGAGCTCGTTTCCGCGCATTCGGGTGCACGCCTGCGCCCTCGATGCGTCCGGCCAGCCCGTCTCGGGCGTACCTGCGTCGGCGATCGCAGTGACCGAGAATGGCTCCCCGAGGCCGCTGGTGGTCCTGCAAAACGCCGCCATGCCTCCGCGCGTGCTCTTCGTGCTCGACACCTCGGACAGTATGCCCGCGCAATTCCGCGGTGCCGAGGCCGCCAGCGTCGTGCGCAGCATGGCGACCAGCCTGCTGGCCGTCGATTCGCGATGTCAGTTTGCCGTTGCCGCCGTGCTTGGTGGCCTCACCGGCCAGAGTGCTTGGCTCACCGACCCGGCGGCGCTCGAAACCGCAGCCGCGGCCGAATCGGGATACGCTTCGGATCTGTGGGGCGCCCTCGACGCCGCCTCTTCGAAGGGAGCCACGGCCGTGGTGCTCATCACCGACGGGCAAGCCGATTCGTCCCCCACCGACGCCGAGCTCGCTAGAATCGCCGCAGGACCACCCGCGATCCTGCTCAAGGCAGGGACGGCCAGCGACAATTCGCTACAGAGGATGGCCGACATTACCGGGGGCGCTCGCTTCGAGGTCGCGGACGAGGCCTCGGCGGTGACCGCGGTAACGAAGACCATCCGGCAACTTCAGCAAGCGCCGTTGGTGTTCGAATACACCGCAGCTGTGGCTGACTCGCAACCGACCGACGCCTCGGTAAACCAGACCTCCGTCGACGGCGGCCTCACCCAGGGCAATTTCATCTTGACGATCGCCAAGGCGCCCGCCGTCGCCGGCACGTACGCGGCTCCCGCGGACCAGGTGCCGGCTCCCGCGTGGGCCGGCTTCTATCTGACCATCGACGACGGCTCGCAGACCGTCACTCGCGTGCTCGGCGGCCAGACCTATCCGGATGACCGTGCGCAGGTTCCCCAGAGCGCCATCGATGAGACGCGGTACTCGCTGTTCGGGCAATATGTCGTCTCGTTCGAAGGAGGAGCGCCGACCCTCGCGGAATGGCTGGACGATACGCTCGCGTCGAAGATTGCGCTCGAGGGATTTTGGAATGCCTCGCACGGGACGTCCGACGACGCCATTCTGGCGGCGCTCAAGCAAGGGCTGCCCTACATCCCGTCGGAGTTGCCCGTGCTGCACACGCCGCTTCCCGCGGAATCCGACGGCACGCTCACGTTCGAAACCGGGGTCCGAGCGGTTCTCGTCTGTGCCTATCCCCATCCAACGCGCGGACTGGTTCGCCACGCGGACATCCTGCCTTTCACGCAGTTCGCGACGGTGGGGGGCAAGACTCCTGCCGACAACTTCAACCTCACGCTGGCGCGGAGCAGTCTCTTGGCCATCGCGGAAAAACAACTCTACCAGGAAAGCACCGCGCAGCTGCTCGCCGGCAAGGCCCTGACCGCTGTCGTTCCCTATTCCGCAGCCAGTCCCTTCCCGTCCCTTGACGCCGCAGATCGGACGGCTTGGGACAGGCGCCTGCAAGAATACTCGAACAAGATTCAAATGGTTCCAGTCGATGGCAGCGTCCCGGCCTTCTACGTCGTCGATCCGGCGACGGGAAGCATGCTCGCGATTCTCTCCGACGGAAGCGGAGGCGGCCTTAGCGCTTCAGACCAGGGCTTGGCGAGCGCCACACTCAAGGGTCTCGACCTGATGAGCGCCATGGGCAACTTCGCCGGGGCAAGCTTCGGGTTCAGCGCGGTCATCGCCCTGCAGGCCGCAATCCTGAAGGTCGTCATCGCCGAAGCGGGCATGATCGCGAGCATCGGACCGGATGCACAGGGCACTGATCCGTTTGGCAAAGCGGCGTGCGGCCTTGGGTGCGACTTGGTTAAGGGCGGCATCTCGGTGCCGGTGCCCATCTTCGGTCAGATCGAGGGCGGGTTCAACCTAGTAGGCAGCGGTATCAGCTGCGGTTGCCCCTGAATGGAGACAATCTTTGAGAAGGGCGCCTTATGCTGAGCTCGGCAGGCTGGCCGAATACTGTCCGGGCCATTACGAAAGGGAACGACATGCAGAAACACATCCTAAGGGCTGCCTTGGCTTTTTTCTCGTTGGTCACGGGCTGCGGGAGCAGCGATAGCGCCGGCCTGGGCAACGATGGCGGCGGTCCTGACAGCGGCCACCCCGATGCCAGTGGAAGCGATCTGGGCGGCTGCAATTTCCCGAGCTGCCTCGCCAACCTGGCTGCAACCTGCCAGCCTTCGGGGACTTGCGTGCAGGAGTTCGACAGCTCGAGTATCACGACGCGAAACTGCTTCGCAAACGGCGTGAAACAGGTGGTGACAGTCGATCTGACCACGGGGTCCACGATGTCGTACCTGAACGGCAGCACGGTTTGCTACACCGTCGAAGTTTCTCAGGCTCAGGTGTCGCAGGGCAGCTCGGCGGAGACCTTGACCATCAAGAACGCCGCGGGACAGGTGATCGCCACGGGAACCTCGGATATCTTCGGCAGCAACGAGACCATCACCTGCACCGGAGGATCGCCGGTTACGCTGAACGTTGCCTGCAACACCGCCGGATCGACGTTCAGTGGCTACTGGAGTTGCTCGCAAGGAACCTGCGCCCCCTGACGCTGGGGCAGGATAGGCCCATAATCTTCTACCTCATCCCGCCTTGTCGCGTCCGGTGCCAAAACTAGATCGTCAAAAAGCGAAGGAACTCCAGGCGGTTGGCGGAGGTGCCGAGGAGCTTGCAGCGGGCGGAGAAAGGTGCAAGAGGCAGCCCGTGAGTAGGAAGAAGGCCGAGCCGCTCGGTTCGATGCTGCCGTTGCCGCTGCAGTTGTGCCTAGGCGAATCGAACGGGGTAAATCCGGTCCGAGAACCCCTTTAACAATGCACCGCAACAGGTGCATGGGTACCTGGATGGCCCGATAGGGCGGTTTTGACCGCCTGATCTGCTCGCTGAAAAGTCCCTCTCGACCACGAGGCACAGTCATCCCCGTGGC
>PMKA01000291.1:183-5262 GCA_003157575.1 Opitutia bacterium | reverse complement strand
CCGGCTACCGTGGAACTCGCGTTGAGTTGGGTTGCGCTGAGCGGCGTTCCATAGGCGATGGGCGCTGGAGTCGCCCAGACGATCGCCGGTGTCGCTTTGTTCACTGTCAGCGTGACGCTTGCCGAGGCTGTGGTGTAGTCGGTTGCATCCGTCGGCGTGAAAGTGGCCGTCAGTGTCTGCGCTCCAGCGGTCAGCACCGTTCCGGAGAGCGGCGAATAGGTGAAGCTTCCGGCTACCGTCGAAGTGGCGTTGAGTTGTGCTGCGCTCAGCGGCGTGCCATAGGCGATGGGCGCTGGTGTCGCCCAAGTGATGACCGGCTGCTGCTGGAAGATGACGAGATCCGTCGCGGTGACATTGTTGAGGAAATTCGGGCTGGAGGCGTTGGCGGTAATCGTTCCCTGCGTGGTGCTTGCCGCAGTGTAGGCGGGGACACTCACAGTCAGGGTGACCGAATCGCTGGCGCCGGCGGCGATGTTTGTGGTTCGCGTGCAGGTCAGGGTGCTGAGGGTGCAAATCCATCCGCCGGTTGCATCCGTCAAAGCGGTGGCGGTAAGGCCGGGCGGCAGCGTCAGGGTGAGAATGACGGATCTGTAGATGTCGGCAGTCGAGTTGGTGTTGTCTACCTCTACCGTGAGCTGATCGGCGCTGTCGCCCTGATCGACGATCAAGGGGCTGGGAGTAAGGCTGATGGAGAAGTTGGGCACGACGGTGGGCGTTACAAAGTTGGGCTGATCGAAGAGGGCATATTCGAGCACCTCTTCCTGCGGGGTCATGGCTGTGGAGCTGGGGCACTCGTGGGGAAACAGAGTGCCGCCTGGGGACGAGTATTGGATGACGTGATAATCGTTGTACATCACGCGCCCGCATTGGTTTGCAGCGGTCGCGCCGACCGGCGTGTCGAAGGTAAACTGCATCACCGGATTCCCGGCTGACGTGTCATTGAGGGTCAACCAAGGCTGCGTAGGCGCGATGATGCCATTAAGGTCGTGGCGGAGATTGCTGATCTGAATCTGACCCTGCGAGTTGGCAGCGCCGGCGTTCTGCAGCCATTGAGCGAGCGTTGCGCCGTCGGTAAAGCTGGTGTTGACGGTGGCAATTCCGGGGTCGGGAGTGGGATCAGGATTGTAGAGGTTGATATCCCAGTACACTACTGGCGGGAACGGCGAATTGTAGGGAGAGTTGGGGTCCAGCAGGTTGGCACTGTAATGGGATGCAAAGACACGCCCGCCGATGTTCGCGTAGTTCAGCAGGTTGGTAAGTGCGGTGGCGGATTGAGAGTTCGTGCTTCCCTGGCAAGGAAACATCACCATGTCGTAGCTGTCGATGAGCGAGGAATCCGTGGGAGTGCCCATGAGTACGGTTTCTGAGGGAGTGGAGGCATTGATCTCCGCTCCAGGCAAATTGTTGCCTTTGTAAAGATGGATTCGGCCCCCGGTCGTGCCGTTGTCGTCGGTAAACTCGGAATCGGCAATACCCATTTTGCGCAGCATGCACTCCAAAGCGTCGTCCGAACCTGTGGCGATGGCGATGAGGGGGATGTCGTCACCCTGCGCATGGGTTGACGGCATATTAAGAGAAAGCCTGGTGAGGGGACCGGCATCGACGGTCTCGCTGAACTGGCGGCGCCACTTGCCCGCCTGGATGACCANNCGGCACGTTGCCCAGCGTGAAGGTGCCGCCCACCGCGGTATAGGTGAAGCTGACCACGGGCGTCGATGTTGTCAGGCACTGCGCGCCGGAAGGCAGCGGCGCCACCGTCCCGGTCGTAGCATAGACGAGCACATTGGACAGGGGAAGAGCGCCGGCGGGGTCGTAGACCGTGCCGCTGATGGTTGTCGTGGTTTGGGCGGCGATCGGCGTAGCGAGAAGTGGGAAGACAAAAAACAACGCCGCGATTGCAAATCTGAACAATCTGGAGTGATCACAGATGGTGGTAAAAACAGCGCGAATTGAACGCTCCGATGCGGCCATGGCGAAGGCTATCCCTTTCCCNNCAGGTAGAAACCACGAAATCATCATACACATCAATGGAAGGATTTCAAACACTGGATTGTCGCGGTGTTCTGGATTTTACATATCCGCAATATTTCGATGCGTTCTACGGTTACACACGCGTGATCTGGGGTTGCATCGCTCCGCGGCGTTTGCCCGTGCAGGTTGAAAGCGATAAAGCCAAGGGATTCATAACTGAGGGATAGGTCCGCAAGCAATCCAATGCGAGAGAAGCGCCTCATGCCGCGACTCCCTGCGAGCTTGGCGCACCATGCTTCAAGATGGTTGACCAACTCTCCATCGAAGAGTTTCAATGCAGAGTGATGCCCAAAATCATCTCCTCTTTTCTTCGCGTAATCTCCGCCAGCGCGCTACTTGCAAGCTTCTCTATGGCTCAGAGTTCCACGCCGCCAGCGCGGCCAAATCCCGCACCCAATGCACGGCTCGACCCGAATCGTCCCGCGCAGATGGGCCGCACCCAACTCACACGCTCTCTGGACAGCATCGCCGCCGGATTCACCGCTTCTCGCGCCGCCAGTGTAGCTTCTATCCGAACCCGCGCCGAGGCCGAAGAACGTCAAGCAATGGTCCGCAAACAAATCCTGGCGCTGATCGGCACTCTGCCGGAGCGCACGCCGCTGAACGCCAGAATCCTCGGCTCCACGCAGGCCGACGGCTTTCAAATCAGGAAAGTTCTCTTCGACAGCCAGCCCGGATTTCCCGTCACCGCGCTGCTCTACCTTCCCGACGGCCCACCCGCGGGCGGCAAGCGTCCGGCGATTCTGATGAGTCCCGGCCACAGTCCCGCCGGCAAGGCCGGCGACTACAGCACAGCCGCACTCTTCGCGCGCAATGGTTTTATCGTTCTCTCCTACGACCCCATCGGCCAGGGTGAGCGCCTTCAGTATCCTGATCCCGCCAACCCCGGCGCCTCCCTCGCCTCTCGTCCCACCGGCGAACACGGCGAAGCCAGCCTCCAGCCCATGCTCATCGGCGATACCTTTGCCCGCTACGAACTTTGGGATGCGATGCGCGGCATCGACTATCTTGCCCAGCTTCCCGAAGTCGATGCGGAGCACATCGGCGCCTTGGGCTGCTCCGGCGGAGGCACCATCACCGCGTTGGTTGGCGCGCTGGACCCGCGTGTCGCCGCCATCGGCGTGGCTTGCTACATCACCTCGTTCGCCGCGCTGCTGCCTGCCATTGGCCCCCAGGACGCCGAGCAGTCCAGCCCCCGCTTTATCTCCTCCGGCCTCGACTTTCCCGATTGGATTGAGCTGGCTGCGCCCCGTCCTTACGCGGTCATCTCCACCTACTCCGATATGTTCCCCTTCGCCGGCGCACGCTCCAGCGTCATCGAGGCCCGCCGCTTCTACGCGCTCTTCAATCCCGCCAGCGCCGGCACTGCCTCCGGACGCGCCAAACCCTCCACGCCGCCCACCCCGTCCGAGCCAGCGCTGAATTGCGACACCACAAACAACATTCCTTCCACCGCCGCTCTCCAGTTCATCACCGGGCCCGGCGGCCACGCCGCGCTGGCTCCTATCATGGGCGACATTCTCAGCTTCTTCCTTCGCAATCTGGTACCCGAAGCGACTGATCCCCACCCACTTCTTCCGCCGCCCGGACTCGGTCCGAATATTGCGGGACATCCCAAGGACGCATTGCAGGTCACTCCCACCGGACAGGTGCTTACCAGCTATCCTCACTCCGAGACGGTTTTTTCTCTCAACAAAAAGCGCGCTGCCAGGTTCGTTCCCGCCAGCCCTCCTGTTCTGACCGTGGGAAGACTTGCCGCGTTCATTCGCAAGGTTACCGGGGCGGAAGCACTCCCCGGCGCGTCCAGGCACAGTGCGGAACTACTGGTCGCAAAGTCCGGGCCGCTCGTGCTTCCCTCCAGCGCGGGGCCATCCAATTCTGATGCGGAAATCGATTTGCAGGGCGAATTGAGCGTTCCATCCGGCGAGGGCCGCCATCCGGCTGTGCTGCTGCTCGTGCCCGATTCGATTCGCGGAGACAGCCCCATCGCTCGCGCCAATCTCGCACAGTTCAACGCGCTCGCCGCCGCCGGCAACGTGGTTTTGGCAATCACGCCTCGCCCCTCGCCTCCCGGCACCGACGACATGAAGGCCCCCATCCTCGGCCATTTCTACCTGCTCAGCCTGCGCGCCGATCTGGTTGGCCGCACGCTCCTCGGCATGCGCACGGACGATGCGATTCGGGCGACAGATTATCTGGCCCGCCGCGCCGACGTTGACCCCAGCAAGATCACCGCAATCGCCAGCGGACCCATGGGCCTGGTCCTCCTTCATGCCGCGGTGCTCGATTCGCGCCTGAAGCACATTACCATCGACCACGTCCTCGCCAGCTATCGCAGCCTGCTCGATGCGCCCATGCCGACCGGCGCACCGGAAGACATTCTCCCCAGTGTCCTTCTCCGCTACGACATTCCCAACCTCACAACAATTCTCGGTCCTCGTCTGACGAAGACAAGTCCGCTCCAGGGTGCGGATGACCTCAGCCAAAGCTCTACACCGCCGAGCGCTTGACCCAGCCGGCTCCGGTACACAGAAAATATCGCCGGAAGGCGGAATTTACGATATATTAAAGATTCCGGCACTACCCCAGACGCGTGCGGGCCTGCTCCATTTCATGAGGCCTTTTCATCAAGAATAGGGCGATTTCCTCGAAAGAAATCGCGTGGCATTTGTGTATCCGGGGCAAAAAATCACATTCTGCACGGGGAATTTTCATCGAGAAGGTTGCCATGCATACATCGAAAGTTCGTCTTCATACACCACATTCGCAGGGGCTCTATCATCCGCTGAACGAGCACGATGCCTGCGGAGTGGGGCTAGTCGCCAACATTCATGGAGAAAAAAGCCACGGCATTATCAGCAAGGGCCTGGAGGTGCTCATCAACCTCACCCATNNCATCGCGGCGCGGCGGGTTGCGACCCGGAGACGGGCGACGGCGCGGGCATTCTGATTCAGATTCCGCACACGTTTTTTGTGCGCGAATGCGGCGAACTGGGGATGCAGTTGCCCGAAGCGGGCGCTTACGGCGTGGCCATGTGTTTTCTGCCC
>PMKA01000291.1:0-132 GCA_003157575.1 Opitutia bacterium | reverse complement strand
TGGCGCGATACGCCGGTGAACGGCGACAGTATCGGCCGCGAGGCGCGCGCGTCGCAACCTTATATTGAGCAGTTGTTCCTGGGCCGGCCCGCGGGCTTGGATGAAGATGCCTTCGAGCGCCTGCTCTACCGG
>PMKA01000192.1 GCA_003157575.1 Opitutia bacterium | reverse complement strand
CCGAACTTCTCGTCGTACTTGGCCTTGCCGTGGACCTTGATGTAGACTTCCCTGTCGAACTCGGCGTAGGCCTCCTCGCCGAACTGCTCGATGTACTCGTCGCAGATCGTCTTGCCGCTGTAGCCTTCGAGCTTCATGCGGGTGCCGTTGTTGCCCATGGAGGTGTGCATCGGGTGGTCGAGGGCATGCTGGTCCATAGCGACAACCTTGACCTTGTGCTTGACGAACCAGCGGCCGGCATCGATGCCGGTGCCGAGGGAGTAGTGATAGTACTCCTTGCTGTCGTCGAACTTGCGGTGCATGCCGGTGTTCAGGCAGAGGACCATGCCCTTGAGGTCGGCGGGCTTGAGGCCGGCGCGCTCGACGGCGGCGTCGAGGTCGGCGGGCATAATCAGCTTCCAGCGATCGACGCGGACATCGAGACAGACGGCGTCGCCACAGTAAGCGTCAACTGGCAGTTCGTGGGAGTAGAGGGCGCGACGGCCGTCGAACATATACTCCATGACGTGCCGTGGGGCGTCGGCGTGAGTGCCGGTGTGCATGGGGCACTTGATGGTCTGTGTGAGAACGCCTGCCTTGGCCATGCTGTGCATCGGAGCGATTTCGGGCTTGGCGAAGTAAGGCCAGAGCGGCATGTCTCCAAAAAAGGGATGGCTCAGATCGACGAAAACTTTCTTACCCATTGAGAAATTCCTCCAGAAGGTTCGGTGTGACTCATGATGCTCCGGCTGCTCCCCTAAGAAAGCTTGGGCAGAGTGGCCGCGATTGCAGGACGATCCCCGTTACAATATAGCGCCAGAACAGGCAAGGGAACAATAATTCTGGTCAGTGGATGCTGTAAACACCCTACGGGCGTTTGAGTAGATCGCGACAGCGATGCTTTCCCGCCTCGGCCGTCGCCACGTATCACCGGTGACCAAAAAGCCGGCGAAGCTACATGCGGCGCCGATTCCAAACGGGAGTAATTCCTGGTCCGGTTGTTGGTCAAAATCGAGCGTCAAAACATCGCAATCCGCTTCACTCTCAGGAGCCGTTGGAGCGAAGGCCCCAGCGTTCAAATAACGTCCCGATTTCGATTACTGAATCGCGCTTTGTCACGTTCATGACCGCGCAAGCCTGTGTCCCGTCTGGGGAAACCGGAATAATGTGGCCAAATACCTATTGCTCCTGCGACTACATGGTAGTACAGCGCGCACTGCAACATGAACGCAAAGCGGCGAGCCCTCGCCGCTAAATTGAGCGTGAGGACAAACTCAAATGCACGTCAAACGCTTTAAAGATGCAAAGCCCTATGAAGCGCCCAACCACCGCGGAGTTGTTGGACTGCGTCTGCAGGGATTCGAGCCTGNNACGGTGCTTGGCAAATACGACAGTTGCACAATTCCGCCCGGCGAAGTCCGGGAGATTGTCAATCGCACGAATGGTATCGTCACCATGGCGGTAGTGATGCCGTATCCTCCTGGAGTGAAAAAATGAGCAACTACCCTGTTAATCCGATGGAGCTGTTCTCGGTCGCAGGTAAAGTCGCGATCGTCGGCGGCGCCACTGGCGCTTTTGGTTCGGTGGCTTCCAAGGCCTATGCAGCCGCCGGCGCCAAGCTGGTGCTGGTTGACATTCCGCCCTGCAAAGAAAAGCTCGCGGAAGTGGCGGCAGCCTGCCGCAAAAGCGGAGCCGAGGTGGTGGAACTCGCCACCTTCACGGCCACCGAAGAAGAATGCAACAAGGTGGTGCAGGAAGCGGTGAAGAAGTTCGGAGGGATCGATATCCTGTTTATCGCCTCCGGCAAGAACATCGTTTCGAAGATCGTCGATATGGCGCCCGAGCGCTATAAAGAAGTGATCGATATCAATCTCATGCAGTATTGGATTTTCTCGCGCGCGGCGGCAAAGCGCATGATCGAACAAGGCCGCGGCGGCAAAATCGTATTCATGTCTTCTGCCCGCGGCCTGCTCGGTCATCCGGCGGGGTATACGGCCTACTGTTCCTCCAAGTCCGCCGTGGACGGCCTCACCAAGGCGCTGGGCTGCGAACTCGGCGTCAACGGCATCACCGTAAACGCGATCGGTCCCACAGTGTTCCGTTCGCCGTTGACGGCGTGGATGTTCGAAGACAACGAAAACGCCAAGAAAGTCCGCGATGGCTTCCTCTCCCGCGTTCCGATGGGACGTCTGGGCGAACCGGAAGATCTGGTCGGAACTCTGCTGTTCCTGTCGTCGGCGGCATCGGATTTCTTCACCGGACATACCATGTACGCAGACGGCGGCTACACCGCAGGCTGATCCAGGAGAAACGAAATGTTGTTCAAAACTATCGGCATGATCGGCGGCGGAACGATGGGCCACGGCATCGCGGCCTCCTTCGCCATCAACACCTTCACCATCACCGCCTCGGCCGGCGCCCACGGCTCCATCTCACCGAGCGGTCCCCAGACATTGAACGCCGGNNGGCAGCTGACGCCTTGAACCGCGTGACCGTGTCCTGGGACAAGAAAGCCGTGGTCGAGGATTGCGAATTCGTCCTCGAGTCGGTGCCCGAAAAGCTCGACTTGAAACAGGAGCTGTTCGCGGAACTAGACAAATTGTGCAAGCCGGAAGCGGTGCTTGCCAGCAATACATCGAGTTTGAAACTCGCCGATATGATGAAGCTTGTCTCGCCGGAACGACGCAAGCGCATGATAGTGACGCATTGGTATAATCCCCCGCTTCTAATGCCGATCTGCGAATTGTCTTACTT
>PMKA01000357.1 GCA_003157575.1 Opitutia bacterium | reverse complement strand
GACCCGGAGACCATCTGGGACCAGTTGCGCAAAGTTTTCGACCCGGAGATTCCGGTCAACATCGTCGATCTCGGCCTCGTCTACTCGATGGATGTCGAACAGGTCCCCGCCGAGGGCTATCGCGTGAACGTCACCATGACGTTGACGGCGCCGGGCTGCGGGATGGGCCCGGCCATCGCGGAGGACGCCCGCGGCAAGGTTCTTCTCGTTCCCGGCGTCAATTCAGCCGACGTGCGCCTCGTCTGGGAACCGCCGTGGAATCAGTCGATGATCTCCGAGGAAGGGAAGATGCGCCTGGGCCTCGTCTGAACGGACCGGTCAGGAGACTGTCGGGCTTCGCCCTCCATTCTCCTAATTCTAATGTGCGTTCGTGATGAGACCAATTAGCAAGGATGTAGGAGCCTGCTTGCAGGCGATTCAGTGTTTTATCAGTATGCGAACGGTCCTGATCGCCTGCAAGCAGGCTCCTACAAGGAACATTTGTTCGTCTCATCTTGAACGCGGATTAGTTCCTCACTCGCAAACAACGATAACGTTTGCGACGATGTTTGCCGAGGCTCGGTGGCTCTATCCTACTCGCTTCGCGCTACTTTGGTTCCGGCCTTGCTGGGTTGGGGCGCTTTGTGACCAACCGCCGATTCCGGGGTCGTCTATTCACTGCGGACTTTGAAGTTGACCGCCCGGACGCAACTGACTGACTGGCCAGTCAGTGACAAGTCCGGACAAGAAGCAGCGCATCATGCAGGCGGCCGAGGATCTCTTTCGGACCCGCCGCATCGACGAGGTGACCCTCGACGAAATCGCCCGCCAGGCGGACGTCGGCAAGGGCACCATCTACCTGTATTTCTCGGACAAGGAGGATGTGATCTTTCAGTCCATGGTTGCCGGCCTCGACGAGCTGTGCGGGCTGCTCCGGAAGATCCTCGAGGAGGATGGCACCTTCCGCGACCGGCTTTTGCGCGTGTGCGACAATCTGGCCGCCTTCTTCCGGTCCCGGCGCCCGCTTTTTCGCATCATCCTTTCCGAGGACGAGCGGGTCATGGAGAGCGGCCGGGCATGCCTGCGCCTGCGCTGGAGGAAACGGCGCAAGACGATGACGGAAGCCGTGGCGGCCTTGATCGCCCAGGGCATCGCGTCCGGCGAAATTCGCGGGGACATTCCGCCGGGCATCCTGACGGAATATCTGCTGGGCATGCTGCGCGCCCGCTCGTGGGAACTGGAAGAATGGCCCGAGTCGCAGCGCAGCCATGCTGCCGTGGTGGACCTCTTTCTCAATGGGGCCGGTCTGCCGCGGCCCCGGCCATAGATCATTTTCGAGACTAAATGAGCGCAAATACTGAAGCACCATCCCCGGACCGCGGCGACACCGGCCAGGAAAGCGATGCCAGGCGAAAACGACGGAGGATTCTGACGGGAATCGCCGTTCTCGCGATCATCGCCCTGTCCGTCTTTGGCTACTGGCTTTTGTTCATGTGGGGAATCGTCTACACGGACGACGCCCGGATCGGCGGCCACCTGGTGGACCTCGCCCCGGAAATCAGCGGCCGCTTGATCGCTGTGACCGTGCACGAGGGGATGTTTGTCCGCAAGGGGACCGTCGTCTTCCGCCTCGATCCGGCCATCCCGCAGTCGACGCTGAACCAGGCGGAGGCGTCGCTGACTTCGGCGCGGGCCAGCCTCGTGCTGAGCGAGGCGTTGAACGAAAAGGCCGTGAACGGCAGCCGGCCCGAGGAGATCAAGGCCGCCGAGGCGACCGTCAGGCGACTCCAGGATGAGGAGGGAATGGCGCGCCTGGACTTCGATCGGATCCAGGCGCTGTTCAAGGGTTCCGCTGTCTCCCAAAACGATCTCGACCGGGCGCGCACCGCATTTGAGTCCGCCGGGCAGAGCCGGGAAAATGCCGCGCAGAATCTGATCCTGCTCCAACAGGGGTCGCGCAAGGAGGATGTTGCAGCGGCCAGGGCGGCGGTCGAGCTCGCCCGGAGCCGCGTTGCGGAGGCCACGGCAGCCGTGGAGAATGCCCGCGGAAACCTGACCCGCTGCACGGTGGAGGCGCCGTTTGACGGCTGGGTCGTGCGTCGCTGGGTCGATCCCGGCGCGATGCCCCTGGCCGCCCAGCCCGTGATCAGCATGTTCGACCCCGCCACCCTGCGCGTGGACGCCAACATCGAGGAGAAATATCTCGACGACGTTGCGATAGGCGACATCGCAATCATCTCGGTGGACGCCTATCCGTCGCTGCAGCTCAAGGGCCGGGTGACCGAGATCATGCGCGCGGCCAACTCCGAATTCAGTCTCATACCGGCCGAGGGCGTTTCAGGCACCTTCATCAAGGTCACCCAGCGCGTGCCGCTGCGCATCGCCGTGACCGCGCCTCCGGAGCTGGCGTTGGGACCGGGCCTGTCCGTTGAAGTGAAGATTCGCTCAGGCTCGTCAAAGGAGAACCCGCCGGGACAGGCGGGCACGCATGAATAGCCCATCGCTGCTTCGTTTCTGCGGCGATTTCAATGCGCAGGCTTTTTACAGGAGAAAACCGAGGCAACTGAGAGAAGCTTCGTCTCCGTCATTCATGATCTCCGCTTCCTCCGCTGCCTTCTGTGAGGTTGATCCGGTCCGGCTGAAGCTCCGCCGCGTTGTGAACGATGCCCTCTAGCGATCTCGATATGCGGACAAACCGGTGGGGCGTCCTGGGCATCATCATGCTCGGGACGTTCATGGCCGTGCTGGACTCCAGCATCGTCAACGTCGCCCTCCCCCACATGATGAGCACGTTCGGAGTCGACCGTGAGCGGATCGAATGGGTCGCGACGGGCTTCATGATGACTTCGGCGGTGGTCATGCCGTTCGTCGGCTGGCTC
>PMKA01000511.1 GCA_003157575.1 Opitutia bacterium | reverse complement strand
GAAGCCGCGGCGGCCCTCGGGCCGAGGGAGATGGGCGCGATGCATTTCTGGTCCACCGGAGTCTTCTACATCTTCCGCGACTGTCTGGGACTGTTTGGGCGCATCGCCAACGTCGCCAAAATGGACGGGGCCAAGGCGATGCTGCAGCGTATGGACGCCATCGATCCGACTTGGGAGGAGCATACGACCACCTTTTCCTGGGGTATCTACTTTTTGGCGATGCCTTCTTCCCACGGGGGCGACAAGGCGCGGGCACGCGAATGCTTCGATCGCGCGGTGGCGCTCGGCGAGCACCGCCTGCTTCCGCGCTGGGGGCGGGGGAAGTATTTCTATCCCGCGGTCGGCGAGACGGAGGCAGCCAGGGCCGATTTGGAGGCGGTTGCGGCGCGGGACCTCGACGGCCTCGGCGGCNNCTGCTCGCAGAGTGAACAGTGTCCACAGATCTGCACCTGGACGCCACGATTCAAAAACGTGGATCGTGCCAAGTCTATTCCAAGCGATCAAAGTGCGCGTCACACGCGCCACGACCGAGAAAGGCCAGATCACGGTGGGAGGCGCGATCATCTGAGGGTCAACGCTCAGGAAGAGCCACGAGCGCCGCTTGCGCGATCTCCCGCGGCAGCAGGAGGCGTGTGAATGGTGTCCGTTGGGAGTAAGTTCCAGGCGACAAAGCAATGTCCTTGGCAGTCAGTCGGCCTGACTGGTCCAACTCTGGACCCGCCGAAGCGTTGCCACAGTGTCGGGGCACCAAACCCCGACACCATCACCATCGGTCATAATCTGAAAGAACAACCGCGCAGAACCGGAATCAAGTCCGTGGCCGATCAGCCCACCTGACCCAGCATACCATTGTCCCCGAACGACGGAATGTCATCCTCCACGGCTTTTTGAACAAAGCTCCATCGAATGACCACAAAACCCCCGATCATCGGCGCGGTGGAAATCGGCACTGCCACCGTCAAAGTTCTCGTAGGGTCGCTTGATGGCCGAAAGCTTTCCATCCTCGGTTATGGGGTATGCCCGTCACACGGTGTCGTCAAAGGAGAGATTGTCGATTACAGGGCCGCGTGCGATTGCACGCACCGCGCAATCGCGATGGCGGAAGAAAGCGCGGGCGACGCATGGACTACGTGTTACTGGCGCAAACCGGCGGCCACATCGAGGGGATCTTCCACGAAGGAGCGATCACCGTGAGATCTCCCGACAGAAAGGTCGGGCCGCGCGCCATCAGTCGGGTGCGATGTCTGAATAAGGACTGCCGCAATGATGCCGTCGGCGTTTGACCCAAGCCATACTGAATCAAGTCAGGCTCCCTGGTTCATGCGCAGCTTGCAGAAGCGAAATGCGCATTGGAATATCGCAGATTACCCCTCCAATGCTTTCTGCCACTTGCGAGTTCCTAGCTCACTTTAGGTGCCCCTTTCGGCTTTTCGGCTCCCACCTCGTCCTGATCGGACTCGGCACGCTGTTGGCAGCCAGTCTGACCTCGTATGCGATGGATCAGCATCCCTGACTCCAGACAGACTTGTCGCCTGCACCGGAATCTCGATGCTTGGGCTTCCATTCTTCTGAATTCGTATATAGCCTTTTAAATAAAGTCTTGCCCCGTGTTGGTTTACCCCATCCCGATCCTGTCGCGCCCCTCCGCCCGTCCCGACCAAGTCGTTGTCGGTGGGCCACGACATTGAGGCTGAAAGCTGCACCCTATGGAAGCGGAGATCTTCATTAGTCATTCCACCCAGAACAAGGAAATCGCCGAGCGTGTGTGCCAGGTCTTTGAACGAAATGGTCTTCGCTGCTGGATTGCCCCACGCGACGTGCCTGTAGGCGCATCCTGGCCTGCGTCGATCACCCAGGCGATTGAAGAGACAAAAGCCTTCGTGCTGGTCTTGTCACCTTCCGCCAACTCCTCCCGCCATGTGACGACAGAGGTGAACCTCGCCTTCTCGAATCGAAAGACGATCTTGGTCCTCCGAACCGAGGACTTCATACCTGCCGACGATCTGAGGTATTTTCTCACCAGCACACAATGGTTGGATGGATTCCCGCCGCCGATAGACGCGCACCTCAATCAGATGGCGACCGCAATGCGGCTTCTGTTGCAGAAGGATCAGCTCAAGTCTGCCCCGGAAGCGGCGCCGGCGGCACCCCCCCCGCCCGCGCGTGGAACGATTCTCATGGCCAACAGTCCTCCGCCTGCGGCCACAGCTTCCCCAGCGGCACAGGGCGCGGCGCCGGGTCGAGCGAGATCCACGGTCAGGCGTCCCGCGTCGACGCAGCCACCCGCTGCGTTCGTCCAGCCGAAGCCCGCATCGATGCCGCCGCTCGCGGAGCGAACTCCCACTCCACTCGACTTCCGTGTTTTCGACACAGATGGAGCGATCCGGCTGTCGGCGTTTGCCTTTGCCATCGATGGCGTCTTGTTGCGCGCAGCGCGGCGTCGCAACGAACAACATAGAGCGAGGGCGTCGATCACCGATTTCATCACTGGGCTGCTCCGGGCGGGCGGCCTCACGCGCTTGCTCATGCAGCGCGTTGGCCTCGATCCCGATGCGCTCTACAACCAACTCCTCGACACCCTGGAAACCGCACCGCCCACGGAGCCATCCCCGCCGTCCGTTTCGAAGGTGCTAAATGACGGCAACGTTCCCGATGCCTCCCAATTACAGGCCATGCTGGCGCGATGGATCCTTCACAAAAGAGACGACTTCACTCCGCCGCTTGCCGAACTCCTTGAACGAACCTCGAACACACCAAACTCCCCAGTGACCGAGCAAGCCGTGATCGAAGCGATCATCGATTCCCCCGAGTGGACGGCAACCGTGATCGGCCTTCCTGCGCCAGCCGACATCCGAGCCGCTCTCAGCGTCCTAGGTCATTCACAGGCCGTCGACAAAAACGGCGCGGTGCCGATCGGGTTTCTCTCACCCCGGGCACGGGAGATCGTGGAACGGGCGCATCGCCTTTCCCAACAATGCCGATGCGCGGGCATCACGCACCGTCTCTTTCTTGCTGCGTTTGTCGAACGCATTGATGGTTTTGCCGCAAAAGTCTGCCAGCAGGCCGGCGTCGACACCAGCCTCCTGCAGAGCCTGTTGGTCACAATAAGCGGCGAATCGAAAGAAGCTGGAGACGACGCACCGCCGAACGTAATCCTCTCACCCGAGGTGTGTGCGCGGATTGTGTCGCCCGTGTTGGCGCAGGCACGACGGGAGGCCCACGACCCGGAAAACGTTTCCGAATGCGAGCTATTTCGCGCATTCTGCCGGATTGCGGATCCGAGATTCCAGCAGTTTCTCAGAGTGCGTGCTACCACCGAAGAACTCGAACTGACCGAAGCCGACCTGTCCGAACTGATGTCCATTGAGCCGGACAAGCCCGACCGGCTTGACCGCTTGACGCTGCGCGCCCGGGAAGTCGTGCGGACGGCACATCGCCTCGCGCGTGAACGCGGCATCCGGTCGATTCCGAACCGGCTCATGTTGGCCGCCTTGCTCGCGGAGGATGAGTCGTGCGCCTGCCGGCTCCTGGAAAAACGAGGCCTGCCCGCCCGAAAGCTGTATGACCTACTGGTCGCCTCAGTCGAGGGTGGAACCGCGTCTGCATCCGATCTCGATGACGAGACATGCGCGCGAATCGTGACGCCGACGATTGCCCGCGCGCGACGTCTGGCCGCCTCGGATGGCTTCGTAACCGAACGCATCCTCTTTCGCGCGTTTTGTGAAGACGCGGATCCCGCTTTCAAAACTGCCCTTGCGGAAAGGGGAATCGACCTGGACGCAATCGCTACAGGCCGGACTATGCTCAGCGAACCGGGCGCATGGGGCCCTAACTGAGGCAATGCCCACAAGATAATCCCGGTGAAATAACAACTGCGGCCCCAGCCAGTCCCCTAAGCCGCTTCAATCGCAGGGCTCTGAGGTGAACATCTCTTCAACAAAAAGACCACCAGCAGTCGGCAACATCGGGGCTCTTCCACATTTTGAGCCGACGCCGCTGAACCTTCAATGGCCGGTACGATGTTTCGGCTGGTTCTCGACGCTGGGCCGCGCCCGGCTACGGTTGGCCAAGGCCCACATCGCGACGGATGTGGCCGCCCCAGCAAGACCCTTGATACTCTCGCTGAAGGCCCTCCGCAACCTGAAGGGCGATAAAGCGAAAGAAGGGCAAAAGACCGCGCGCGAAATCCTGCTAACCCTAGCGTGGCTGGCGCTACGCGCTGCCGAAAGCGACGCTGCATGCCGATGGATCAACGAGATCGACCGAGTTTCCCCTGAATTGCCCGAGCGCCTAAATCTGCGGTGGGAGCTCCTGCAGTTGCTGCGACAGAGACATTCCGACAGCGCTTACTGCGCCGAAGCTCCAGCATTTCTTGCCAATCAACGCCTGAACAGCGGCCTCCATTCTGCGGCGTTGATGGAGTTAATCGTCACACTCTACGAAACCTCTTCGAGAGCCAGTTGCGCTCAGGTTTTGTCTTCAGCGCATGTCAGACTTGCTGGAATCGACCTGATAAAAATCTCGCTCGCTTTGTGCCAATGTCCGGCGACCTTCAAATTGCTGGAAGAAGCCCAGGACTGGACCAAACGCATCCCTCCAGACAAGCTGGGCTTTTCAAAACCGATGGCTGCGGATGCCCTACTGATTGCGGCACAAGCGGCCGAATGGAACGGCGATTGGGAGAAGATGCTGGAACACAGCGACGCTGCGGTCGCCCTGGAACCGAATCACCCCACTGCCAAATACTGGTTGGTCCGCGCCAGACTGCATCGCCCGGGGAGTCAACCGCTCGACGGGGTGGACGAGACTGCCTTTTCTCGGCTCCCTCAAAGTCCACGACTTCGGCTCCAGGTGCGATTGCACCAGCAACCGACCCTCGACTCAGCAGAGCAATTGCTCGCGTTGCTTCAGGATAAACAGCCGAATGGCGACCTTCCCGAGGCGGCGTTGAACTTAAGGCTCCTCGAAGACACGCTGACTAGTGACGACGCACGAAAGACGGAGAACCTGCGGCGCTGCGCAACCCTCAGCGTCGCAGTAGCGAAATGTGCCGGACCGCAGCCATGGGTTGAGACAAATTGCGCACTTGCTGAGATCCAACTCGATCGCCAGTACGCCACCGCCGCGCTACGATTGGACCGGAAGCATCTTTGGGAATCTCCGTCAATTTGCCTGTTGCTGCACATCGCCCGTTTGCTCGCCGGTCAACCGGCTCATCCAGTTGTCCAGATCAAGGACGACACCGTGTCGGTGCTGACTCAGTCATTTCAAAAAGCAGTCGGAGGATGCAACCAACCCATCGACCCCAGGTTGCTCGCGAACATCCGGGCAAAAGGCAGCGATCCGCTTCTGTTGCGATTCCCCGCCCTCCAAACCACTTTCGAACTGCTCCGCTTCGCCGTAGAGGCAGCGACCGGGGTTGTCCGCCGAGACGAGTTGCTAGCCTACGCGATTCCCATCGATGCGCCAGTTTGGGCAAACTGGCTTCAAGCTCGTGTCGCGCTTGCCGGAGCTGGCTTCGCCGAAGTCGAAAACGGCCTTAACACCATGGTGGTGCGGGATCAGGCCACCGCTAAGTTCGTCGATGCGTGGTGGCAGAATTACAGCCGACCTGGAAGAGTGCTGCCCAATGCAATCAAGACGGCAAAGTCCTTGCTTATCCCCCGTTCGCCCACGCAAGCGTTTGCTGCCTTGGGAGCGGTGTGCGAAGCGGTATGCGCGTTTGAAACGGAATGGCTGAAAGCCTTTTATAGGGGGCGCGCCCGGCTTTCCGGAGAGCCGCGGACTACAGCGCTTGCAGACTTCCGCAGGATTCAGAGCCAACTTGAAACGAGCTCCCCTCTGGTCCTCCGCGCTTGGCAACCGCTGATCCGGTACTGGATTGCTGTCGCATCCGCCCGCGATGGCGAAAAGAAAGCTTTCCGTTTGTTAGAGGAATCGGCCGCCGGCCCGCTCGCAGGAGAGGCGCGTGCCCAACTCCTCCTTCTGGCATTGCAGGAACGGGACACCGATGCCGCACGTCGCTGGCTTGTGGACCTACCGGACGATTTTCCTGCCGCGCTATACGCACGCGCGGTCTGGCACGCGCACCGGAAGGAACCGGTCGAAGCGTTGTGCTGGCTGAGCGAATATGCCGCCCGATTCGGCACGGTTCCCTCCCCTTATGCGCAAGCCGCGCGACGGCTGCGTGCCGCCGTCGCGGAACGGACCTCCGATCCGGAAGCGGAGAACCTGTGCGCAGCGGTGTTGCACGATTACCCGGAGGATGCAGTCGCGGCCGCCCGGCTCGCCCGGATTCGGCTGCAACGAGTTTATCGTGATACTAGCGATGGAAATCCGTCCACCGGAGCGCCGCTCGCAGGCCTCTTCGCCACCGCAGCGCGCCCAGCCGTTCCGTCGCTCGCCTGGAGTCTGCGCCACGAGTTGCTTCACCGAATCCTCTGCTGCTCCGAGGGCGAGCTCGACAAGATGCGGGAGATTCTCGCTCAGCCGGCCTTGGTCGGATCGTCGTCGCTGCCCTGGCGGCAGATCCTCTCACGACGGTGGCTGCAGGCCCGGCGCCCGGATGAAGCATGGACATTGTTGTCCGAAGTACGCGTATCCGCGGGCCCCCGCTGGTATGATCGCGCCTATTTTGTGCTGCGGTCGTGGGACACGATCCGGAAGGTCGCCAAGACGGCAAAGACCGGGAAAGACGACGCCAAGAAGCTGGCCGTGCAAGTGCAGGAACTGCGTGAGTACTCCGCACAAAACAACGATCCGCTCGTCCGCCGCTGGGAGTGGCTGCTTGAGAAGGCGTCCACTCTGGCGCAGTCGCCCGCAACATCAATAGCGTCGATTCCATGGGGGGAACTTGCTCCTTGGGCGTTCGCTCACACGCCGTCATTTTGGGCCGCCGATCCTCAGCAACGCGCCCGCGCGGCGGTCGGCGTGGAGGATGCCGTGTCGGCTGACAGTGTGGGGTGGACGGATGAGCAGCGACGAGTGCTGCTTGCTCTGGTGGCTTGGGAAAAAGGGGACGACCACGCTTTTCTCGAGCAATACGCAACCATCGAGCCCAGTCTCGGACTGCTTCCGGTGGAAGGTACGGCTATGTGGCTGGCGGCGGCAGAGATTTGCTTCAAGCGGAGAAATTGGAAGCGCCTGCTCGGCTCCGATATGCCCGAGTGTGTTGCCGATCTTTCGCACCCCCGCGTGCGGATGGTCATCGGACTGGCTTACGCCCAATCCGCCGTCGAAGACGCCCAGCGCGGCGATACTCGAAGTGCCCAGCAGAAGGTGCGGCAGGCGGGCGATACACTCCAGTACCTCGCTCCGACGAAGCGCGAGTAGAACCCAACCAGGAAATCCTCTCATGTTACTCGATGACAAAGGACTTAACCTCGCAGCCTTCGACCCCGTCCTCGCGTCCACGCTCGGAGCGGACAAAGGCGAGGCAGGCTGTAATGTGCTGGCAATGGCTCTGGTTCACAGGCACGCCCAGATCCAATTGCGCGACTGGCTGTACTGTCTCGCCAAGGCGCCGGGCACTGAACTGAGAAGACGACTTATCGATGCACCCGGCAAAATTCCAGACCGCTTCATCGAGGCGGTTGAGGATGCGGTCATCGACGATCTCGAACCCAGCGGCATTGCTCCCCTGCGTCTGACTGCTGCCGCAGTGGCTCCGGAAGTGCTTAAGATGCTCAGCGCCGCGGAACGGATTGCCCAAGAGAACCAGCGCCGGAACATCTGCGACGTTGTTCTCACGCTCGCGCTTATCGAGGTCGCCGATCAAGCCCTTCGAAACGCACTGGCCATATGGATCACGGAAGACGGGTTGAAGGCGTTTGTAAACTATCTGCGCAGCAAGATCGAACCCCGTGATATGGTCGGTCCGTTCACGAAAGAGGGCAAACTCGACCTTGCGCTGTTCGACCCAAGCGGGCGGAAGTTTTTGAAGCGGGCGCGTGAAGACGCCGCCAGCGTCGGCGCAAAGAAGGTGACGACCCGCCACCTGCTGTACACCCTGCTCGGCAACGAGTCGGGGCTGCTGCCGGTGGCACTTTCGGTCCGTGGCGTGGACGTGAAGAGGGAACTGCAGTCGGTGCTGTCGCGGGAACTTGCGCGGGCGGGCGCCAAAAGAAACGAAGGCCTTGAGTTGACCCGCGACACCCTGTTCGAGGCGGTCGTCCAATTCCTCGGGGAGTGCCGCAAATCCGCACGGGAACGCGGAGCCAGGACCATCAGTGAATTCGACATCGGCAAGACCGTCGTCTTCAAACAGGCTCAGGAACTGGCGCGATTGTTTCCGTCAACGCGACCGCTCGACCAGGCCGGTCTGCGCGCATACGTGGAATCCGCCAAGCCTGACCAAGAAGAAGAGGAGGTGAAGCCCGTCCAACGCTTCACCATAGCACAGATAGAGGCGAACATCCGGGAGCGCATTATCGGACAGGACACCGCCGTCGCCCGGGTGATCCCGTGGATCAAGCGACTGCGGTTCGGTCTTCCCCGGGTGGGTCGACCCGCAGCAGTCTTTCTTTTTCTTGGCCCCACTGGCGCCGGCAAGACCCAGCTGGCAAAGGAACTGGCGCGCTACGTCTTCGGCGACGAAGACATGATGGTCTTCCTTGAGATGGGACAATTCAAGAGCAAGGAGTCGATGAACATGTTCATCGGCGCTCCTCCCGGGTACGTGGGCTACGGGGATGGGAAATTGACCAATGGTTTAAAAGAAAAGCCCGAATCGGTGGTCCTCTTTGACGAGATAGAGAAAGCTGACACCCAGGTCTTCGACACCCTCCTAAGATTTGCGGACGAGGGCATGATCTCCGACCCCGCCGGGCCAGTGCGCGATGGGCGAAAGTGCATCATCGTCATGACAACCAACGCCGGGCAGGCCTGGCTGCGCGACCACCTCAAGAACGATCCCGAAGCTCGAGCGGATGTCGCGGGCCTGTCCACCCGGCTCTTCGATGAAGCCATGAAAGAGATGCAGGCGAAGGGATTCCGCCCAGAGTTTCTTGGCCGTCTGGACGAGCGCATCACGTTCCTGCCTTTCAGCATTGAGAGCTGTCGCAAGATCCTCGATGGTGTGCTCGACCGCGAACTGGAGAGCATCCGCAAGCTCAAGGACATTACGATCGAGGTGCCTGCGGACGTGCGCGACGTGCTGGCACAAAAAGTGTTCGACCGTTCGATCGACGAGGGGGCCCGCGGCGCGCCGCGAGCCGTGAACGAGTTCATAATCACACCGGTGATCGACCGCATGGCCGACTCCGACACCGGTGAGGGCGCGCCAGCGGCCATCCGCATGATCGCCAGCAGAGTCGGCATGACCAACATCGCCCTGGAGGTGGTCTCTTGAGCACGCCCGCAAAACGCGAGCGGACGGTGTTGTCGCCGGGCACGGTGCTCGACGACCGGTTCAAGGTTCTCGATTTTCTCGGGGCCGGCTCATTTGGGGTCGTCTACCGTGCGCAGCAGTTGGTGTTCGGCGAGGGGCTGCGCGAGGTCGCGCTGAAGCTGTTCGACTCCGCATCGTTAACTCCCACCACAATGCAGGAGTTGTTCAGCGACGCCGTCACGCTGATCCGTCTGCAGGAGGAAACCCCGAGGCCAGAGGTCTCCCGCCACATGATTCAGGTCTATGACCTTGGAGTGCTTCGCACGCCCGCCCAGCGCGCGTTCATGTCGATGAAGCTCGTCCCCGGCAAGCGGACCCTTGAAACTGCCGTCCGGCGATTTCGGGATGCCGGCGGGATGCCGCTTGAGACCGCCCTCGGGTTCCTTCGCCAGTTGCTCGTGCCGCTGGCGTGGATGCACACCCTTGACGATCCGGTGGTACACGGGGACCTTAAGCCCGACAACGTCTTGTTGAGCGGCCCCTCCGACTTGGTGGTGGTGACAGATTTCGGTCTTGCCGCGCCCGTACTCCTAGGAACCGCGGGCGGGGAGATTCACTATCAGGCGCCGGAAACCTTGCTTGGGCAGCCCGGCGGACCGCCGTCCGACATATACGGCGTCGGCTTGATATGGTACGAGATGCTGACAGGACGGAACCCTTTTATGTCCGTGGAGCCGGAGAACGGCGCCACGGACCAGGCCTCGGTAATTCGCGCCCTGCAACAGGCGCGCAAATGGCCGATTCGTGCAGCGGAGCCCACCGACCGCCCGGGGTGGGAACAACGCATCCCGCCTGCCTCAGAGATTAACGAGGAGCTTCGGGATCACCCACAACTGGAAAGCATGCTGAACCGGTGTCTGGCTTATCTTGCCTCGCAGCGGTACGGCACCGCGCGAGCCCTGCTGGATGATCTCGACCAGTATGTCGCGCGCGGCAAGGTGACCGTCCACCTGCCTCCCTCCGCGGCTCCCGAAGTGGGTAATTTGAAGCTGCTCGCGAAAACACCGGCCTCGCTGGTGGAAGACAGCAGGAACCTGCTGGCGCAGGGCCGGGCCGCCGAAGCGCTGCTACAGGCAGAGGGCGCCCTGCGTCAGAATCCAAAGCTGCTGGACGCTCTCCTCGCCACCGCCCGCGCTCACGCCAAAATGGGCCAGCTCGCCAAGGCTCGGGAAACCTGCGCCCGGGCACAGGGATTGGCCCCGCGCGATCCGCAGGTGTTGCTCGCCATGGCCGACGTTCTCGAAGCAGAAGGCAACGCAGGATTGGCCCGCGCCCTGCGGCAACAAGCATCCACCCAACGGAGGTAACACTGATGCCCCCAACCCTCTCGCCGACGCCACCAACCGCCCTCGCTGCAACCGTTCTCGCCAAGCTTGAAGTGTTGCATGGCGCGCTGGAGGCGGCCGTCAATCCCCACCGTCTCGCTCTGCGCCATTTGGGAATGGTGGATGTGTTCAGCGGGACCAAGGTGCCCTACAACGACGATGCCNNCGGCGTAATCCGGACGACTGGGAATCGCTGCACCATCTGGCCATCATGCATCATGCCCGCGCCATGGATCTGGAATCGAGCGCCAATCCCGGGCAATCCGACTCCGACTGGAAAAGGGCAGTCGAGCTGTGGCACCGGCTCTGGCAGGCCGATGTCTTTTGGGAGCGGATGGCGGCCGGCACAGTGAAAACGATCAGCGCCGACGTCTGGAGGTCCGTGCGTGCTCAGCTGCCCGTCTTGCATCTGACGATTCACTACGACATCGCGTTTGACTTGGAGCACACAAAGATCCACCGGGCGAAATTCCACCTCGTGCTGGCGCACGGAACGTCTTATCCGGCAGAGGCCCGTGAGGCGGTGCAGCGCGACGTCTACACACGATTTGTGAGTGTGATACCTCCAAACGTGTGGCAGTTCGAGGAAACCAATCCCGACACCATCAAACTGGGAATGGACCGCATCGAACAGTTTCTGAAGCTGGATCCCGCCTGCGTTCCCGCCCTTGAGGACGCCGTTCGTTTGCAGGCCCGGTCGCTGCGCGCCTGGTGCACTGACCTGCAAGCTCTTGGCGACGACAGCAGCAAACGGACACAGCTCTTGCAGGCGGTCAAAGAAGCCGCGGGCTGCTGGCGGCCCTATTTTGACCAGATGTCCACTTTGTCTGCGCTAGATGAGGAAGTGCGGCAGAAGCTCGGTCTTTGGTACCGACTCATGGGGGATATCCATTGCGCGCTCGGTCAGCACGAAACATCCCTCGGCTTTTACGCCCAAGGGATCAAATCCACCCAACCCGAAGACGAAGAACATCAGCGTTGCACCGACGAACTGGTCGAGATGCAGGCGGTCGTCGCCCGCGATCTGGCCCACGAGGAGAAGCCCAACGCCAAAAGCTATTGCGACGAATTGCGCAAACGGTCCGATCTCACAATCACCGCCCACTACATTCTGGCCAATGCCTATTTGCTGCTGGATGAGTTCGACACCGCCGATGCTGTCTGCGATCGCGGATTGTCGATCCAGCCACGGTTGAACGATATCGACGAGATCGAAAAGAACGCCAGGGATCGCGAGCGGCTTGAAGAAATGAGGACGAAATCGAAGGGAGCCCGTCGGGCGTTTCAGGCCAAGAAGCTCCTCGACGAGGGAGTCGAGCTCTTGCATGGCGACCAGCCGCAGCAGGCGATCGAGGCCTTCAACCGGGCCTCCTCCATCGCACCGGAAGTCGGGATGGTGTATTTTCTGCGAGCCCAGTGCAATCTCAGGCTTCGCCAAGTGGACCCGGCCCGGCAGGATCTCGCCACCTTCCGGCGCTTGGTCACAGATTCTGCCGAAGCGGATCAGGCCGCCGCCAAGCTTGAGAACGATATCAATCAGGTGGCTGCGCAGTTTGCCCGTTTCGGGGTCGAAGGGCATAAACTGCGGCAGGAGGCTATTGCAGCGGCGAACAGCGAGAATTTCAACCACGCCGCTTTTCTGTTGCGCCAGGTCTTGGCCCAATGCCCACCGGCCGGGCAGGCCGACGTCCGGAAGGAACTGGCCCTGGTGTTGACCAACGGAGCGATCAACCAAGTGAACAAAGCCATGGGGAGCACATCCCTGGCCTTCCTCAGCAGAACAGTATCAATCAAGTCTGTCTGTAGCGCCGCCATGGCTTCCCTGCGTGAGGCAGCTCAGCTCGACCCCAGGAATGCCCGCATCAAGAAGGCCATTGAGGATCTGCAGGGCATGACCAACCGATCTTAAGTCTGCAACCACCGGAGAACGTAGCCATGCCACTCAAATGGGAACGGGGACAAAACCCTTACTTGCATACCTACTTCGGGCGCCTGCGCATCGGGCCCAATGTGCCGCCGGCGCAGATCGCCCAGCAGGCCAAGCAGCTCAAACAGTCGCTGTCTTCACACGATATTGAGCTCGGGGGGCGGAAGTTGGACGAGCACACATTGAGCGAGGCCGCCAGCAAGCTCATGAAGGAGCCTAACGCTCTCGCCCAGGAACTGCTTCTGGTGCATCCGCTGCCCCGCGACGAAAGTGCAAAGCTCAAGAAGGCCTGCGAGGAGATTCGCCAGACAGCCGTCTTGCCTGAAAATCGCTCTCCCCTGCCCTGCGTTCATCCGCTGGCCGTCTTCTGGTTCTTGCCGGCGCCAGGTCCTGAGGCGACCGAACCGCCGGCATGGGAAGATTTCGGCTTTGTGGCGGCTGGCGACGAAGCGGACCTCGCATTGGACATCATCTTCGACAGTTGAACCCCAAAGAAGGAATTTTTATGTACGACATCGGCATCGATCTTGGCACGACCTACAGCGTTATCGCCGTCAAAGGAGAGGTGAAACTGGCTGACGGATACCCTCCGGGCGTCTTCCTTCCGGAGTGCGACGTCACCATCATTCCAACGCCGGATGGCGATTCGACGTTCCCCTCGGTCTTTTGGATGGACCCATCCGATCCGACCAGCGTTCTCGTCGGCATGGAGGCCAAGTCAAAGGCCCATGAGGGGGAGGCGCCCATCATGTTTTCCAAGCGCTCGATCGGCACCGACGAACCGCTTCGGATCCGCGATCGGGTGTTCACCGCCAAGGAGGTGGCCACCTACGTGCTCAAACACCTCAAGGCATGTACCGAGCGGGCGCTGGGACAGCCGGTGCGCCGTGCAGTAGTAACCCACCCGGCCTACTTCGATCGCAATCAGGTGCAGGAAACCCGCGAGGCCGCAGAGGCCGCCGGGTTCGACATGTCTCTACCCGAGCAACTGCTCATGGAGCCTTCGGCAGCCGCCCTCGCCTATACCAAAGGCATTGAAAAAGACCCGCTGAGAATCATGACGTACGACCTCGGCGGCGGCACGTTTGANNGGCAGCTCGCCGAAAGCGTCAAGATCAAACTCACCGAACAGCGCAGCCCAAAGGTCCCGGTGGATGTCCGCGCCCCCGACATACTGGTGGATGCACAGGGCCGCCAGGTCCCCGTCCTTGAGCGCATCAACCGGGAGCAGTATGCCGAATTGATCAAAGACGAATTGGAGAAGACCATCACGTGCAGCCAGAGCGCTCTCGCCAAAGCCGGCATTTCGGTCGGGGAACTTGACGCGTTGCTGCTCGTCGGTGGCTCAACCTACGGCCAATGGGTGCAGGAAGCCGTGAAGAAGGCCTTCGGCATCGCCGGCCAGCTCTACAATCCCGATCTGTGCGTCGCGGCCGGCGCAGCGCTGCGCGCGGCCGATCTGCCCGCGATCGCCAGCGGCCAGGGCATCGAGATTGTGCTCGAAGTGCCGGCATCTTCGGCCCTGCCAAAGATCAATGTTGCCGGCAGCCTTCGCTCCCCCGATGGGGCGCTTTCGCCCGCAGACCTGGCCATGGTGAAGGTCTTCCTCTCGACACCTGCGGCGGGAACGCTCGAAACCAGTCTGGGGACCGATGGCCGTTTCATTTTT
>PMKA01000529.1:196-6038 GCA_003157575.1 Opitutia bacterium | reverse complement strand
GTTGGCCTTGAGGTCGGGATAGGCCTCGGAGACAACCATCAGCCGGCTGAGCGCGCCGGCCAGGCCGGTTTCGGCGCCGAGCAGGTTCTTGACCGCGCCGGCGTCGGCCGGGTTCGCCGCCGCGGCCTGGGACGCAGTATAGGCGATGTTGCGGGCCTTGATCACGTCCTCGAGCGTGCTGTGCTCGTGCTTGAGGTAGCCCTTGGCTGTCTCGACCAGGTTTGGGATCAGGTCGTAGCGGCGCTTGAGCTGGACGTCGATCTGGGCGAAGGCGTTTTTGAAACGGTTGCGCAGGGCGACGAGGCGGTTGTAGATGCCGACCACAAAAAGGGCCAGCACCACGACGAGGGCGAGGAGGAACAACAGTGAGGCGAGGACGATGCTCATGGCGGGGTTGGGGGAAGAGTTGAACTTTCGGCATTGATCCAAGCCGAATCCCGTTGATGACGCGAGCCTGAAGCGGTTACACCCCGCCCCTGCGTTTGTATCGATCCGGGCGGGCTTGCCACGTCGCGTGCGGAGGCGCAACCTCCGGCAAAACGCATGAACCGCAGGATGACCCTTCCTCTCGCCGCCACCACGGCCGCGGTGTTTTTGGCCGCGGCCGGTTTGTGCGGCCAGGACGCCGTGCGGCCGGATCCGGCGGACCCGGGCGACGGGGTCGCGGTGGCTCCGCTGCTCAGGGCGGGGGACGTGAAGCCCATTCCGGCCGACGGGATCGTGCGGGAAGAGGCGGCGAAGCGCGCGCTCGAGCTGGGGTTTTCGCCGGCGGCCGAGGCCTTGTTGCGGGAACTGCTCGATGTGCCGGAGACGAGCGGCGCGGTGAAGGACCGGCTCGTGCTGGAACTGGCCGGGGCGTTGCTGGACCAGGGGCGGCTTGCGGACGCCGAGCAGGCTCTCGGCCGGTTTTCGGGGTCGCGCACCTCCGCCTATCATCTGCGTGCGGGCTTGATCGCCGCGTACCGCAAGCAGGCCGAGCAGGCGAGGCAGGAGGCTGCGCAGGTGAAGATGGACGATCTGCCGGCGGCGGAGAAAGGGTGGTTCCGGTTCCTGGAGGGCGTGATCGCGGATCTGGGCGATGACATCGGACGCAGGGACCAGGCTTACGACGAGGCGATCAAGATCGCGGTGTCCGACCTGCAGCGGGCGCGCTTCGAACTCGAGCGGCAGCGCGTGAGGCTGCTCACGGGCCGGGCGACGGAGCAGGGGGCGAAGGCGCTGCAGCAGAACATGGAGCACCTCCAGGGGCAGAAGACGGGGCACGATTTCGCCCGGAGCTATGCCATCGCCCTCAATCTGCTGGGGCGGAAGGCGGATGCGGTGGCGGTGCTTCAGCGGCAGCTGCAGTCCCTGCCATCGGAGGAGAAGCAGACCCTGGATGACATGCGGCTGCTGCTGGGGTTGATCGCAGGCGCGGAGGACGGGGTGGGCCGGAACGCGCTCTTTGGACTCCTCGAACAGGCCGCCAGCCGCGAGTCCCAGCGGGCCGCGCTGCAGTTGCTGGCGCGCAGCAGCGAGGACGGGCCGGCCCGGGAGGAATTTCGCGCGAAGCTGGACCAGCTGATCGCGGCGCCCGCGCCGCATCCGATCAAGGAGGACCTGTTGGTGTTCCGTGCGCAGGTGGCCCTCAAGGAAAAGAACTACGGAGGCGCGGAGGAGGATGCGCGTGCGCTGCTGGAAAGTTTTCCGGGTTCGCAGCTGAAGACGCAGGCGCTCGGGGTTCTGACGGGCGTTGCATGGGAGCTGCGGCGGTACCGCACGGCGGCCGACCGCGCCGCCCGGCTGCGCGCCGAACTGCCGCCCGGCGATGCGCGCGCCCAGCTTGGGGTGCTCGTTGCGGACGCGTATTTCCGTGCGGGGGACTACCGCAACGCGGCCGATGCGTACGGGTCGGCCCAACGCGAACCGCCGGCTGCGGTGCGGCCGGGCGTGCTGCATTTTCAGCAGGTGCTCTCCGAGATCCTCGACGCGCAGGATTTGTTCGACGCCGGCCAGCCTGACGCCGCACAGAAGCGCCTGGCGGATGCGGAGGCCCTTCTCGACGCGGCGGCGGCCCCCCCCGGCGGCGATCCGGTGAGCCGCTGGGAGGGCGAGTGGAACCTTGCGCGGGCGCTCCAGGTGCACGGCCGGACGGCCGGCGCGCTGCAGCGCGTGACGCGCCTGGTCAACGAGGCGGGTGCGGCGGCGCGGCCGCCCGAGCTGGCGGTGCGCATGGCCTGGCTACAGGCGCGGCTGGCGTTCGAGAACGGTGCGCCCGACGATGCGATCCGGCTGGTGGACGCGCTTCTGGCGCGCCTGGGGTCGGGCCCGTGGGGCGCGCTGCCCCCGGAATTCAAGTCGGCGGTGGCGAGCACCAGCGTGTTGCTCAAGGCGCAGGCGTTGCTCAAGTCGGGCAAATCCCGCCCGGCGGCGGCCCAGGAGGGGCTCGATCTGCTGAAGCGGCTGCGTATCGACCATCACGATACGGATGCGGCGGTGTATTCGTTCATCGCCGAGGCGGACTACTATTACGAGCGCAACGTGATCGTCGAGGCGCAGCGCCTGTGCACGGGCCTCGCCGACGCATATCCACGCAGCAAATACGCCCCGTTCGCGCTGTACGAGGCCGCGCTGGACGCCGAGCGGCTCGGCCAGGACTCCTCCTACGAGGAGGCCAACCGGCTGATCGAGCGGCTGGTCACGGACTACCCGAAGGACGAGCTCGTGTTCTACGCGCGCCTCAAGCAGGGGGACCTGCTGCGCAAGCTGAACCAGTTCGGCTCGGCGCAGAAGGTGTACGAGTTTCTGACGGTCAATTTCGCCCAGCAGAAGGCCCAGGACGTGCTCCTTGCGCAGCTCGCGCTCGCCGACTGCCATTACGCCCAGGCCGGCGCGGATCCGTCGCACTGGGAGAGCGCGCTTGCGATTTATGAGCGGCTGCAGGACCTGCCGACGGCTCCGACGGACCTCCGCGTGGAGGCCGGCTTCATGCACGGCAATGCGCTGAACAGGCGCGGCAACACGGACAGGGCGCAGGCGACGTGGATGCTTGTCGTCAACAGCTTCCTGCTTGATCCGGCCAGGGCGGCCGAGCTCGGCGGAAAGGGGCGCTACTGGATGTCGCGGATTCTTCTCGAGCTGGGGGACCTTTACGAGCGGGAGGCCAGGCTTGACCAGGCCCGCCAGGCCTACCAGCTGCTGCTTGACCAGAAGCTGCCCGGCGGAATGCTGGCGCAGCGGCGGCTGGCGCGCTTCTCACGCGAGGGCGCCGGAATCCCGGTCAAGACGGAGTAGCGGCATGAAGAAGGAGGACGAAAGCGATTTTCGGAGAACAAGGCGCCGCCGGGCCGCCGGGGGCCGGCATCTCTTTGGCATTTACGATCCCGGCAAAACCCGCGCAGAATGTCCCGAATCATGAAGGGTCTGAGTTTCAATGTTTTTGCACAGGGCGGTCCGATGATGTGGGTGTTGCTCGCAATGGGCCTGGCGGGCACGCTTATCTTCATCGAACGGCTGCTCTACCTCCATCGCGGGCAGATCCGTTCGACCGCCTTTGTGGGAGGGATCAAGAACATCCTGGCCAAGCGGCGGCTGATGGAGGCGCTGACGGTGTGCGAGGAGACGCCCGGCCCGGTCGCCGCCGTGGTGAAGTCCGCGCTGTTGCACGCCGACTGCGACGAACAGGCGATGCGCCTTTCGGTTCAGGAAGCGGCGCTCATCGAAATCCCGGTCCTTGAGCGCAGGCTGGGCTCGATAGCGGCGATCGCCCAGGTGGCGCCGCTGGTCGGCCTGCTGGGGACGCTGTTGGGGATGATCACGACGTTCCAGGCCTTCATGCAGGGCGGAAATTACGTCTCGGCCAACGCACTCGCGGGGGGCATGTGGCAGGCGCTGATCAGCACCGCGGGCGGGCTGGTCATCGCCATTCCGGGGCATCTGGCGTACCATTTCCTCAGCAGCCGGGTCCGCGCGATCGTCCGGGACGTGGAATGGGGGGGGAACGAGATCATGAAGTATCTGCTCATTGAATACCGGGCGCAGCCTGCGGGCGGGAAGGGCGGGCCGGGCGCGGAGGGGAAGCCCGCCGCCAGGCCATGATCACGCATCCGCTGGATCTTGCCGCGCGGCTTCGGCCGCCGCCGCGGAATCTCGACATGCTGTTCCTGGTGAACGGCGCGTTGATCGTCGTGTTTTTTTTGCTGTTCGGCTCGCGCTTCGTGCTCGCGCCCGGCCTGGGGGTGGATTTCCGGCTCCCCGAGATGGCGCTCGCGGATGCCGGCGCGGCGCCGACAGCGGTCGTGATCAGCCTCCGGCGGTCCGGGATGGTGCTGGTTGACGACGGCATGCTCGACTATGCGCAGCTGCAGGGCTGGCTGGAAAAACGAGCCCGGCGCGAGAAGGGACTCGCCCTGCTCGTGCGCGCCGACAGGCGGGTGGCGCTCGAGGATCTGGGGATCATCGCCGAGATGGCGGCCAACGCCGGCTTTACCGGCGGCGTGCAATGGGCCATGGAGCCTGCGCGCGCCGGCGCGCCGGACGAACACTAGGCGGCAGGACGGGGACGGGCAAAATGGCCAACGCTGCGACACGACGAAGAAGAGCCGGATGGTGGGTGGCAGGATTCACTGTCCTTGTGGCATTGCTGGGTTTTGTCGCGTTGTTCCGGCCCCTGCCCGGCGGCGGCGCCCGGCCTCCGGAGGCCGCGCTGTCGCGGGTGTCGATTGCGCCGCTCGGCGGGTCCAGGGAGGATTCGTGGTTGAGCGACCAGGCGACGTTCTTTGATCCGACGCCTCTTTTCCTGCCGACCGAATGGAACACGAACCAGCGTCCGCTTCCGCTTGCGGTGCAGCCCCAGCCCGGGCGGGTTTTCGCCGATTTTGACGCCCAGCTGACGTACGGGCGCGCGGAGCTCGCCCTTCCGATCGCCTCCGCCGGTTCGACGCCGCGGGATCCGGCGGACCTGTTGAAGACTCCGTCGCGCGATCCGTTTCTCGCCTTCGATCGCGCCGATGTGGCGCTGACGCCGCTGGCGGCCCGGGCTGCGGTTCTGGAGATCCGGGAGGTGGGCACCGGCAGGCTGGTCCGGGTGCCGAACCTCGCGGGCGACGTCGCGTTGCCGGCCGGCCAGACGGAATGGCAGCCGGCGGAGTTTCTGGTCTGCGTGACGGCGGAGGGCCTGTTGGGAAGGCCGGTGGAGACGGTCAGCTCCGACGTGGAGGACGTGGACGTTTTTTTCCGCGACTACATTGAGAAGACCTTGCGGCTGGGGGAGCGATTGAGTCCCGGAATGTATCGCGTCGTGGTGGGCCCCTGACGAATGGAATTCGTAAGATGTTAATAAATAAACACTTAAAGTTAGACCGGATTACGACGGAAGCCAAACCTAAGAATCTGCAAAGATTACAGTTGACGGTTCAAAACCCGTTCTCCACTTTCAACCCTTCTTTCCCTTTCTGGCCTAGGCTTGGTCTGCCCAGATAGCTCAGTTGGCAGAGCACGTCCTTGGTAAGGACGGGGTCGCCGGTTCAAGTCCGGTTCTGGGCTCCAGGTCAACGTCGGCGCCTCCACGACGACAGGCCAGAGGTCAATCATCTAATTCAACTGTCTCCACCACATGGCTAAAGCACAATTCGAACGCACAAAACCGCACGTCAACGTCGGCACGATTGGCCACGTTGATCACGGCAAAACGACGTTGACGGCAGCGATCCTATCGGTCCAGGCAAAGAAGGGGCTGGCCGAGGTCAAAGCCTATGCGGATATCGCCAAGGGGGGCACCGTGCGCGATGCCACCAAGACCGTCACCATCGCGGTCGCCCACGTGGAGTACCAGACGGAGAAGCGCCACTATGCGCACGTCGAC
>PMKA01000529.1:0-147 GCA_003157575.1 Opitutia bacterium | reverse complement strand
GAGCTGCTGACCAAGTACCAGTTCGACGGCGACAAGGCCGTGATCATCCGCGGTTCGGCGACTGCGGCGCTTGCGGGCAAGCCCGAGGGTATTGCGGCGATCGATGCGCTGATGAATGCGATCGACGCCGAGATCCCGCAGCCGGCG
>PMKA01000503.1 GCA_003157575.1 Opitutia bacterium | reverse complement strand
TTGCCGTCGAAATCCACCGCTGGCATGCGGCCCTGCCGAAAGAAGTGCACCCGCGCCGGATCCATGCCGAAGAACCGGTGTGCGGAAAAGAACGCCTCCGTCGCCGCGTGATTCGCGTGGCTCGTCATGATGAACCAGTGCGGCGGCCTTCCGTACCGCCTCCCGGCTTCCAGGATCTTCTCGGCAAAAACCTGGAACAACGGCTTCTGCTTGAGCGGCGTCACCGGAAACGTTCCCTTCGGCCCGTCATACCCGAGCCGTGTGCCCTGCCCGCCTGCCACGGTGAACGCCGCCACCCTGCCGGCGCGCAGCGCATCCTCTCCCGCCTCGCGCGCCCGCGCCCAGGCCGCGGCATCGCCACCGCTCTCCGGACGGGCCACGTGCGGCGCCGGTTCAAGGCCGGCAAGCGTGACCGCAGGCGCGGCGCAATGGCCCAGCAGGGTGCTCGTGAGCCGCGCCACCTCGTCCAGATCGATTTCAGCCGCCTGCTCAAGGAGCGCCTGCCGCTCCCCGGCGTCCAGCTGTTCCCAGAACGCAAAAACCTGCTTCTGGCCGGCCCGCGTGAACCTCTCAATCAAAGGATGCATCGATGCAGCTGGACTCATGAAGGCGTTCAAGAAAAGGCTGCTCCCCCGGGGAGCAACGATTTTCCGCATCATTCCTCGAAACGGAAGATGAGCTCGGTGGGCTTTGCGTAACGCAATTGCAGGCGGATGATCTTCTTTACATACTCCGGATCGTTGCGGAGCCGCTCGAGCACGCGTTCCTGGTCCTTCATGCGTTGCTCGGCCTCGGCAATCCGCCTCCGCGTGTCCGCCTCAACCCGTCGCAACTGGGCGTATTCCTGGTGGGTCTGAAAGAAGAACACGGCCGACAGCAACCCCACGCCGACGAAGACGCACGCGTAGATCCAGATGATCACACGCCTCGCCGTCGCATTCGGGTCCGGCTTCGGTTTCACGGCCTCTCGTTCCTCGGCTTTCACATTTTTCCGCTTTGACCGATCTTGGACCGCGGACCCGCCGGTGCAACGCACAATTGATAATCTTGCGCGTCCGCGGCTTGTCCGCTTGCCTCGCGGGAGGGATCGGATCCATCATGGTCCGTTTCCATCGCAACAATCTTTACCGTATCATGTATCAGAGCTTCTACGGTCTTACGGAGATGCCGTTCAATATCACTCCGGACCCGAAGTTTCTCTATCTGAGCCCCACGCATCAGGAGGCCCTGCAGCATCTCAAATATGGCGTGCAGGAAAAGAAGGGATTCATGCTGTTGATCGGAGAGGTCGGCTGCGGCAAGACCACGCTCTGCCGGCGATTCCTCAACGAACTCAATCCGGCCCATTACGACACCGCGCTCATCCTCAATACACACATCACCGAAAACGAGATGCTTCGCGCCATCCTGACCGAGCTCGGCGAAGTTCCGCTCGGCACCGGCCATCACGAACTCGTTGCCCAGATCAACGTGGCGTTGTTGCAGCGGATCGAGCAGGGGCGTGACATCGTCCTCGTCATCGATGAAGCGCAGAATCTGTCCTTCAAGGTTCTCGAGCAGATCCGCCTTCTCTCGAACCTTGAGACCGACCGGCAGAAGCTCCTGCAGATCGTCCTCATCGGGCAGCCGGAGTTGAAGGAGATGCTCGGCCAGGACCGCCTTCGACAGCTGCGACAGCGTATCCTCGTCAATTCGGAACTCCGCCCTCTCGCCCTCCGCGACACCGTCCACTATATCCAGCACAGGCTGACCCTCGCGGGCGCCAGCGGCAGGCCGTTCTTCACGTCCGCGGCCCTGCGATCCCTCCATCGTTTCAGCAAGGGGATTCCCCGCATCATCAACAACGTCTGTGACAAGGCGTTGTTGTCTGCATTCGTCCGTGACTCGGACGAGGTCAATTATTGGGACGTCCGCCGCGCAATCAAAGAGGTCTCCACTCTCCTCTGATTGCCAGATCACAGGCCTCGCAACGCACCGTCAGAAGCCCCCAAACGCACTCCGAGCGCACCCCATCGACGAATGAGCCTCATCAATGATGCACTGAAAAAGGCCCAGAAACTGCAGACACAGCAGCCTGCGGCTCCGTCGGCGCCGGTCGCGCCGTTTGCTGCGCGTCCGTCCGCGCGGCCGGGCACCGTGATGAGTTTCGAGCGGATGCTGTTGTTGATCGTGGCGGTTGTGGCCGTCGTTGTCGGCGCGACCGCCGTCGCCGTGCTTCTCCTTCGAAAGGAGGACCGGCCGGCTGTTGCAAGCGCGCCGCATTCGGTGGCGCCTGCACCCGCCGCCGCCAGCCCCAACGCTCCCTCCCTTCCTCCCGCCGCCGAGCCGGCGCCGGCAAAGCTGGGCGCAAACGCAACGCCTCCCACTGTCCCGCCCGTTCTTCTTGCGACCCCGGGCACGCCTCCGCCGGCAGTCACGCCGGCTTCGGCCCCGGTGACTGCGGTTGCCAGTGCGCAGCCTCCGGCCCCGGTCACGCCTCCTTCTCCGGTTCCTCCGCCGTCGGTCGCGTCAGCCGTTTCCGTGAACGTCGGCCCGGCAGTCGCACCCGCGGCCGCCAGGGTCGAGCCAGCCGCTCCTGCCCGGCCGGTCGCTCCCCCGCCGCAACAAGCCGTGCCCGACAAGAAGACCCGGATTCTCGCCTTCATTGAGAATGTGCGGGTTGCAGGCGTCCGGCTCGCGGGCGACGAGAGCAAGGTCTTGATGAACGACCGCGTCTACAAGATGAACAGCATGGTCAGCCTGGAGCTGGGCCTTCGCCTGACCGCCGTCGGGGCGACGGACATCACGTTCGTCGACGAAAACGGCGCGGTCTACGTCAAGAACTATTAGCACGGCTTTCCCGCCCATGCTCACGCACGTCCGGCGGGCGCGAATCCGCCTTCTCCAAATTCTCGATGCCAGTCTGTTTGGTGGATCGCTTTGCCTCGCCTACTGGCTTCGCGACGCGTTCCCGCTGTGGAGTTTGCCGGGGCTGGAGCCGTTCCCCGGCTATCTCACGCTTGCGCCGCTCGTGATGATTCTCGGCCCGGCGCTGCTTGCGAGCCAGGATTTCTATCAACGTCCGCGCTTCGCCCCGCGGCTCGAAGTCTTCGGAGCGTTGTTGCGGGGGTGCGCCTTCACGGTTTTCGGAGTTATTCTCTGCCTGTTCTTCCTCCGGCTGCAATTTGCACGCTCGGTGGTTGTCATGACGGGCGGTCTTGCGGGCATCCTGATCTACGCTCGGGCCGAAATCATGCGCCGCATCGATGCGACCCGGCTTGCACAGGAACAATTCCGCCGTCGCGTCCTCTGGGTCGGCGCTCCGGAGGCAGTTGCGCAACTACGCGCCGGACTCGTGCCGTATGAGAGCGAACTGCTTCAGACCGCGGCGGACATCGACCCGAGAGGAGGCATGGCTGACGATTTTGTCGCCCTGTTGCACCAGCATTCGGTAAATCTGGTCGTCGTTGATGTCACCGGGCTCGCCGCAACCGACATTCTCCCGGTGTTGTCGGCCTGCGAACGCGAAGGTGTTGAAACCGTCGTGCGGGCCGGCATCTTTCACACGCCCGTCTTCCGGCCGGAAATCGACAACCTCGGCGGGGAGCCAGTGGTCTTTTACCGAGCCCAGACCGCCCCGGCCGGCCATCTGCTCGTGAAACGCGTCTTCGATTTTCTGGGAGCCGCGCTGCTCCTCGTCCTGTCGCTCCCGGGGCTGGCGGTCATCATCGCCGTTATCAAGTTCACATCTTCCGGTCCTGTATTTTTCCGGCAGCGCCGCTGCGGGTTGAACGGCCGGCCGTTCGAGATGATCAAGTTTCGTTCGATGGTCTGCGACGCCGAAACGCTCAAGGCGGACCTCGCCGCCCGAAACGAGATGAAAGGACCTGTCTTCAAGGTGAGAGACGACCCGCGGGTCACACGGGCCGGAGGCTTCCTGCGCCGTCACGGACTCGACGAACTGCCCCAGCTCTGGAACGTTCTGCGCGGCGAGATGAGCCTTGTTGGGCCCCGCCCCCTGCCCGTCGACGAGGTCCACCGGTTTGACGACGATGCACACAGGCGCAGGCTCAGCGTCTTGCCTGGGATGACCTGTCTATGGCAGGTCCACGGTCGCAACGACATCGTTGATTTTACAGAGTGGGTCCGGCTGGACCTCGAGTACATCGATCATTGGTCGCTGTGGCTCGATTTCAAGATCCTCCTCGCCACCATTCCCGCCGTGCTCTTTGGCCGCGGAGGCCGATGAGAATCCGGCCGACAGCACCGACAGGGTACTTATAGGATGGCGAACACCGTTTGCAGAAAGACGGAAAACCCGCCCTCCCGCCTTCTCATCCCGGCTTGCCAGGGTGCGAAAAACTCTGGTTCACTCTCCTCCCTGTGAAACAACGCATCGTCACGCTCGACATGGAAGGCGTCCTGACGCCGGAAATCTGGATTGCGGTCGCCGAACAAACCGGCATCGCCGAATTGCGCCGCACGACGCGTGACGAACCGGACTACGACAAGCTGATGCGTTCGCGGATCGGGATCCTCGACCGGCACGGCATCACCTTGTCCCGGATCCAGGCAGTCATCGGCTCGCTCGCTCCGCTGCCGGGAGCGGCAGCCTTCCTGGATGCGCTGCGGGAGCAGGTGCAGGTGATCATCGTTTCCGACACGTTCGAGCAGTTTGCC
>PMKA01000100.1 GCA_003157575.1 Opitutia bacterium | reverse complement strand
CACGTTGAAGCGGATCTCGCTGTCCGCGCTGAACGATTTCGCGAGGAACCGCGCCGTCGATTCCAGCGCCGCCTTGACCGGCCCCATGTAGCCGTAGTTGTCGGGCGTGATCAGGAGCGACGAAATCCCGATCGTCACGACCGAGGCGTCGCGGGCCAGATGCGGCCTGAATGCGCGGGCGATCTCCACGAGCGAGAAACAGGAGATCGTCGTCGCCTGCAGGAAATCCGCGCGCCTCGTCTCGTGAAACGCCTTGACGCCTTCCGCGTAACTGGCGAACGCGATGGAATGCACGATGCCGGCCAGCGGCCCGAACGCGGGTCCGATCTCGGCGGCCAGCCTGTCCGCGGCGCCCTCCTGCTCAACATCGCAGACCTGCACCGGCCGGTCCCGCAGGAGCTCCGCCAGCGCCTTCTTCCTCTCCTCCGAGCGGACGCTGTAGACGACCCGGGCGCCCTCCGCCTCAAGCGTGCGCCCCACGGCCCAGGCCACGCTCTTGCGGTTGGCCACGCCGAACACCAGAAAGGTTTTTCCGGTCACTTCGAGGAAGCTCATGAGGAGGGTTGCGCGGAATCCGCACCGGCTGCAGGAGGTGGCGCCTGTTTGTCGAGAAGGGCGACACCGAAGCTCACGGCGAGCACCTTGCGGTCGTCGGCGGTCCGGACCGACCCGCTCAGGAACATGAAGCGGCCCATGCGCTCCTTCAGCTTCACGTCGATGATCAACTCGTCGCCCGGCTTGACGATGCTCTTGAACCGGACGTCGCTGATGCGCGCGAGCACGGGGGTGTAGCGCGCAAGGTCGTCCTTGGAAGCCGCCATCTGCCGCGACACCATCGCGCAGCCGGACTGGAACACCGATTCGCAAAGCAGCACGCCAGGCATGATCGGATTGCCGGGATAATGCCCCCTGAAGAAATCCTCCTCAGGCCGCACGCGACGGCGGGTGGTTATCGTGTCTGGGCCGACCGCGACGATTTCGTCCACAAACAGGAACGGCGGCCGATGGGGAATGAGCTGCTCGATGGACTCCATGGAAAGCGGTGGGAATGTCAGTGCGAATCGAGCGTCTTTGCGATGATTTTCCGCGGCCGGGCCGCCATGCGGTTCCCCCGGGGAGTGCAAGGAGCCTGCTCGCAAGCGACCGGCCCCCTGATCGCCTGCAAGCCCCGCCGCTGCGGCGCGGGCAAGCAGGCTACTACATCTGGCCCTGCTTCCGTGCGAACAGGTACTTGTCGATGTTGTTCGCGGCGATCACGCCGTAATTGATGGCGCCGAGCCAGCCCGACATGATGATGCCCACCGAGCCGGCATGGTGAAGCCCGGGCAGCTCCGACGGCAGGTCCATCGACACCTTCAGCCCTTCGAATTTCGTGCCGAAGGAGGCGCCCATCCAGTGACGCGTGTACTTCTCTATTGTGCGCGGTGTCGCCGCCTCGGCCCAGTCGATCTTCGTGCGCACATCGGGGATGAAGCGTTCCAGGCACGCGATCGACTCCTCGACCAGCCGCCGCTTCTCGCGGTCGTAATCCTCGTCCGAAAGCCGGTTCCAGTCCTCATACCGCGCATTCAACGAGCATACGATGGCGTAGCGGCCCGAGCCGGGACGGGTCTCCGGGTAATACACCGAGAACGTCCGGCTGCTCGTGTGGAAGCCGACCAGCTCGTCGCTCGTGAAATGCGGGGAGTCCGAGACAAAGATGAGATCGCCGATCGGGGGGATCGATTCGCCCTTGCGGATTCCCAGATAGACCTGGCAGGAACTCGTGTTGATGCGCACCGCATCAACCTGCGCCACGTATTCCGGCCGGAACTGCTCCTTCCCGACCAGGTTGAGGATCGTCCCCTTGAGGTTGGCGTTCGACAGCACGGCCCGGCAGCGGATCGTGCGGCCGTTGGCAACCACACCGGTGACCCGCCTTGCGCCGTCGACCTCATCGACGAGCACCTTCTCGACCGCCACGCGCTTGCGGAGCTCGACCCCGTTGCGCGCCAGCTCCGCGGTCATCTTGCCGATGAGCAGGTCGGTGCCGCCGCGAAACGTATACACGCCCTTGCTCATGAAGTTTGAAAACACGATGCCGTAGGTGATCGCGGGATCCGCCAGCGTGGAGCCGTTGGCGTACGTGATCGGCTCCATGAGAAAACGCTTCACGTCGTCCCGGCCCGGAAAATAGCGGTCCAGCATCTCCCCGGTCGTCTCGGGATTGTGGTCGTAGAAGTTCATCGCCCGCAGGTCGGTGAAAAACCGCCCGACGGTCTCCTCCGGCACCTCGAAGCGTTCGATGAGCAGACGGGTGAAATCGACCCGGTCAAAGGTCGTGGTCAGGTTGAACTGCGGGTTGACGAAGCGGATGCCCTTGAGCTGGACGATCGAATCGGCAATCTCCTGCGACCAGTACTTGCGAGCCGATTTGATCATGCCGATCGGAAATCCGTGCAGCGAGATGTCAAAGATGTGCCCGCCCTTGCGCGTGAACCACGTGGCGAGCCCCCCAAACTGATAGTGATGTTCGAGCAGGAGGACCTTGCGTCCGCATTTCGCCAGGCAGTTGGCGCCGGTCAGGCCGGCGAGACCACTGCCGATTACAACGACGTCATAGGTGTCGTTTGCTCCCTTTAGCCAGTCGTGTGCCATGAATCGTTCCAATAAGGATGGCTCGTCCGGCGTCGGCAACTGGGAAGTTGGATCGCTGTTCAGAATTACAGGGCGGATTCATTCTCGGATGGAACGTG
>PMKA01000247.1 GCA_003157575.1 Opitutia bacterium | reverse complement strand
CCAGCATGATGTTCATGATGACGACGCCGCCCACCACCAGAGAAATGGAGGAGATGCCGATGATGACGTCGAAGAATAAGGCGGAGAACTGCTTCCAGATGTCCATGAAGGTGTCGTTGGTTTGGATTTCGAAGTCGTCCGGCTGGCCGGGAGCATTGTGGCGGCGGGCGCGCATCATCACACGCACCTTGTCCTCGGCCATCACCATCGACTCGGCGCCGCCGTTGGCGCGCACGTAGATGCCCAGCGCGTCATTGTGGCCGTAAGTCTGCCGGTAGGTGGTGATGGGCACGGCCACCCAGTTGTCCTGCGACTGGCCAAGCGTTTTGCCCTGGCGGTCGCCCACGCCGACGACGGTATAAGGGATGCCGTCGACGCGAATCTCTTTGCCGAGCGGGTCGCCATCGCCCAGCAGGTTGTCCACAATGTCGTAACCCACAATGACGTTGTGGGCGCCGATGTCGTCGTCGGTGGGCGTAAATCCACGCCCTATCACAACGTCCAGGTTGCTGAGATCAACCATGGTCCAGGTGATGCCACGCACCTCGGTATCCGTGCTGGAATGGCCATTGAAGGAGATTTTGGTGGTGCGGCTAGTCGACGAGCCAACCTCGGTGCATTCTGCGCACTCGTCCCGCACCGTCTCGTAGTCCTCGTATTGCAGGACCTTGCGCTTCTGATACTTGAAGTACTCCTCGGCGGAGAAACAGCACCCGGAGGGAAAACGCCCCACGCTGAACACATCAGCGCCGTGACTGACGAGCTTGGTGGCCACGTAGTTGTTGGCGCCGTCAACCAGAGTGACGACCATGATGAGCGAGGAGACGGCCATGACCACGCCCAGCAGCGTGAGGATGGAGCGCATCTTGTTAGCCCACAAGGATTGCAGCGCGAGTTTGACTGCCTCACTGAAAAGCATGGTCCTGCTTTCTATTGCCGGGTCCGATTAAAGTTTTGGAATCCCATCCTTGCGCCTGAAAAGCAACCGCGGGTTCTTCAACTCCCCACCCCTGCGACGAAGACCTGTCGCCGGGGACCCCGGTTCCGCTGCGCTGCGCTCAGGATGACAGTGCACGGGGCAATCGATGGCCACCAGCCCGTTTTATCCAGTGTACGCAATCCTGGTACTTCATTAAATGCACAGCAACCCAACCGGCTGCTTCCCGCATTCGGAAAGCAGCCGCAGCCTCGGGGGAGGGCGCACATTTTCTGATACGCAAAGGGCTGCTTGCAGGTTCCTGAGTTCGAAAGATGGCGAATAAAAGACGAAAGCATGTGATCTAACGGAACTATTTATCCACCGTCTGACGTAACATGAGTGGGCGCGCAGTTTTGCGCCTGATTCCATAATCACCCATCAAATGGAGGTCCGATGATTCGCGTCTACTCCCGCTTTGCGCCGTTTCTGCTGGCGCTGTTCATACTGCTGCCCATCCTTGCTGTTGCGCAGGCCACTTCGGCTGCCGCACCCGCACCGCTGCTGCTTCGCTACCCCTCTCTCTCGCAGGACAATATTGCCTTCCGCTACGCCGACGACATTTGGACGGTGGCGCGGAAGGGCGGCGAGGCGGAGCGGCTCACTTCCAACGGCAAGGTCGTTGCGGGGCCGTTCTACTCGCCTGACGGCCAGTGGATTGCCTACTCGGCTCACCTGAACGGCAATACCGACGCCTACATTATCCCCGCCTCGGGCGGCGTTCCGCGGCGCATCACATGGCACCCGAGCGGCAGCTCCGTGGTGGGCTGGTCGCCGGACGGCAAGGACCTGCTGATCGCCAGCAGTTCGGCCAGCTACCGGCACTTTGCAAGGCTCTTCCGGGTTCATGCCGACGGCACAGGCGTTCCCGAGCTGCTGCCCCTGCCCTCCGGCTCCGAGGGCTCCTTCTCGCCGGATGGCCAATCGATTGCCTATCAGCCCTTCTCCAAGTGGCAGCCGGCGTGGAAGCGCTACGTGGGCGGGCAGACCTCTCCCATCTGGATCGTCAACCTGAAGACCCTCGACCTCAAGAAGGTGCCGCGCGAAAATTCCAATGACTCCAACCCGGTGTGGGTTGGCGACCAGGTCTACTTCCTCAGTGACCGCGACAGCGCAGGGACGAACAACGGTCCGGTGACGATTTATCGCTATGACACCAAGAGCGGGCAAGTTTCGCAAGTGATGGCCAACAAGGGGCTGGATCTGAAGTCCTTCCAGCCGGGGCCAGCAAAAGACACAGGCGGGGCGAACCAGCCGGTGTTGATCGTGGAGCAGTTTGGCCGCATTCTTCAGGTGGACCCGGCCAACGGAACGAACGTGCCGATTCCGATTTCGATTCACGGCGAACTAGGCGCGCTGGCGCCGCACCGAGCGAACCTCAGCCCGGAAGAGATTCAGAACGCGAACCTTTCGCCGACCGGAGCGCGCGCGGTTTTTGAGGCGCACGGAGAGATTTTTACCGTGCCGGCCGAGAAGGGCGACACGCGCAACCTGACCCAGACCCCCGGCGTGGCGGAGCGCGACCCGGCCTGGAGTCCGGACGGCAAGACCATTGCCTACTTCTCCGACGCCTCGGGCGAGTACCAGCTTTATCTGCACGACCAGACGGGATTCAAAGCGCCGACGGTGATCGACCTGGGCCCTGAACCGAGCTACTATTACAACCCCACCTGGTCGCCCGATTCCAAGCACATTGTTTATACCGACAAGCACCTGCGTCTGTGGGTTGTGGATGCGCCGGCGGGCAAGCCGGTGCTGGTAGACAAGGAAATCTACGGCAACTGGGGTCCCGACTTGGGGGCCGCGTGGTCACCGGACTCGAAGTGGATTGCCTATCATCGTGATCTGGAGAACCAACAGGACGCCATCTTCCTCTACTCGCTGGAGACGCACAAATCGACGCAGGTGACGGACGGGATGAGCGACGCCTCCAGCCCGGTCTTCGATCCCAACGGCAAGTATCTCTACTTCCTGGCTTCAACCGATGATGGGCCGTCGAAGGCGGGCATCGACCTCTCCTCGCTGGACCGCGCGCAAACCAGAGCCGCATACGTGGTGGTGCTGACCGCGGACGGGGAATCTCCCGTGCCTCCTCAGCGCGACGACGAAAAGATCAAGGACGAGGCGAGGAAAGACGCTGACAAGAAGGACGCAGATAAGAAGGAAGCCGAGAAGAAGGACGAAGCAGCCAAGAAAGACGGCAAGGAGAAGAAGGACGGCGACAAGAAGGATGCCGAGAAGCCGGTTGTGGTCAAGGTGGATTTGGACAAGATCGGCGACCGCATTCTGGCCTTGCCCATTCCGGCGCGCAACTATAACGGAATTTCCGTGGGCAAGACCGGCGTGGTTTATCTTGGCGAGAACGCTCCCTTCGGCCGCCCGAGCGACGAGAACGGTGGCCCCGAAATTCGCGCGATCTGGCGGTTCACTTTGGAAAAGCGCACGCCCGAGACAGTGCTCAGCAACGTCGACGCCTTCAATGTTTCAGCGGACGGGTCCAAGGTTCTCTATGCGCGCAAGGGCGGATGGACGATTGCCTCCGCGGACGACCTGAAGCCCGGAAGTGACGCACCGGGCAAGCCTCTGAATCTTGGAAATCTCGAAACTGTCATCGATCCCCGCGCTGAATGG
>PMKA01000276.1 GCA_003157575.1 Opitutia bacterium | reverse complement strand
GGCGGCATCATGGACTGCAACGTGATCGCCGCGGGGATCGTCGAAGCGGTCAAGGAGGTGGGCATGAAGCTGCCGCTGGTGGTCCGCCTGGAGGGCAACAACGTGGTGGCCGGCAAGCAGACGCTCGCGCAGAGCGGCCTGAAGCTGGTCAGCGGCGACAGCATGGCCGACGCCGCGCAGAAGATCATCAAGCTCGTCGCCTGAACCCGGCCCCGTAATGAACACGATCAAGGACCCCGACGGCAACGGCCTCATGATCCACCAGTGCAAGAAATTCTGACCCTTTTCCAACCATGTCCATTCTCATCACGCCCGAAACAAAGATCCTCATTCAAGGCATCACCGGCGCATTCGGCGCCCGGCATGCGCAGCTTTCCCTCGATTACGGCACAAAGGTCGTCGCCGGAGTGACTCCGGGCAAAGGCGGCCAGGTCTTCGAGCACAAGGGCCACAAGGTGCCGATCTTCAACTCGGTCGCCGAGGCCGCCGCGTCCACCGGCGCGACCGTGTCCGCGATCTTCGTTCCACCGCCGTTCGCGGCCGACGCGATACTCGAGTGCGCCGACGCCGGCCTCGACCTCGTCGTTGCGATCACCGAGGGCATCCCCGTGCGCGACATGGTGCGCGTGAAGCGCGCAATGGCGGGCAGGAGCACGCGCCTCGTCGGTCCCAACTGCCCCGGAGTCGTCACCCCGGGCACGGGTCCCGATTCCTCGGGCGGCTGCCGCATCGGCATCTCGCCCGGCTACATCCACAGGAAGGGCCATGTCGGCATCGTGTCGCGCTCCGGCACCCTCACCTACGAGGCCGTCTGGCAGGTCACCTGCAAGGGGCTCGGCCAGAGCACCTGCGTCGGCATCGGCGGCGATCCCGTCAACGGCACCTCGCACCTCGACGTCATCAAACTCTTCAACGACGATCCGGACACCAAGGGCATCGTCATGATCGGCGAGATCGGGGGCACGGCGGAAGTCGAGGCAGCCCGGTGGATCAAGCAGAACTGCCGGAAGCCCGTCGCCGGCTTCATCGCCGGGGCGACGGCGCCGAAGGGCCGCCGCATGGGTCACGCCGGCGCGGTCATCGGCGGCAAGGAGGACACCGCGGCCGCAAAGATCGCGATCTTCCAGGAATGCGGCGTCGAAGTCGCGGTCACGCCTTCCGACATGGCCGACGCCCTTCTTCGCTCCGCAGCCGCCAGGGGCGTAAACCTGGCCTGACGCGGCGTCCGTTCGCAAGGAGCTGTCTTGGGAAAAGGCCGGGTGCCGAAGCCCGGCCTTTTCTTTGGCCGTCGTCGCCGGCCGGTCATTGCCCTTGTCAAACCGCAGGGCGCCTTCATAAAGGGCCGGAATCCGCAAATGCCTCCTGCCAGCCCCAACATCCCCAACCACGTCGCCATCATCATGGACGGCAACGGGCGATGGGCGAAACAGCGCGGGCTGCCCCGCATCGAGGGCCATCGCCGCGGCGTCGAGACGGTGCGTTCGACGATCGATGCGGCACGCGATCTGGGCATCCACTATCTGACGCTTTACGCCTTTTCCGCGGAGAACTGGCAGCGGCCGGCGGAGGAGGTCTCCGCGCTCATGGGCCTGCTGGAATTCTTCCTCCGCCGCGAGGCAAGGACCCTGGTCAAGAACCACGTCCGGCTGCAGACCATCGGACGGATCGAGGAGCTGCCGGCGGGACCGCTGAAGGAGTTGAAGAGCGCGATGGACGCAACGCGTCACTTCACGGAGTGGAACCTCGTGCTGGCCCTCAACTACGGCTCGCGCACGGAACTCGCGGACGCAGCATCCGCCTACGCGGCGGCCGTCGCGGCGGGCCGGGAGAAGGCCGGCGAGGCTTCCTGGAGCGCGCTAAGCCGATATCTTTATACGGCGGGGATCCCGGATCCCGACCTCCTGATCCGCACCTCGGGGGAGACGAGGCTCAGCAATTTCCTGCTCATGCAGTGCGCCTACGCGGAGATGATCTTCTCCCCTGTCCTGTGGCCCGATTTCACCAAGGCCGAGCTGGCCGCCGCAGTCGCCGAATACCAGCACCGGGAACGGCGCTTCGGCCTTACCAGCGAACAGGTCCAGCCCCGCCCGACGGAGCACTGTCCCGCCATCAACCCGTAACCACCCGACCCCTACCCGCCCGTGCTAAAGCGGACGATCAGCACCATCATTCTCTGGAGCCTGCTCCTGCTCTGCCTGCGTTATTTTAGAGCCGACGGCGCCGTCTGGCTCATCACCGCGATGAGCGTGCTCACGCTGTATGAGCTGTATTCTATGCTCGGGGGCATGGCGCTCGCGCCGTTCAAATGGATGGGCCTGGCCCTGGGCGCGGCCATTACGCTGGCCCCCCGCTATTTTGAGCCGTCCGTCTCGGCGGCGGAATTGCTCGCCCTGGGGGTGATCGTTTTCTCGGTGCGCATCCTCGGCGAGCGGAAGCCGGAGAACCGCGTCGAGACGCTTTGCTGGAGCCTTTTCGGTCTCGTCTACGTGCCGTTCATGCTGCAGTTCCTCGTGCGAATCGCGCTGATCCCGAAGACCGGATTATGGCTCGCGTTCTGGCTGATCGCCGTGACCAAGCTCTGCGACACGGGAGCCCTGCTCACCGGCCTCGTGGCCGGCCGGCACAAGATGGCGCCCAACATCAGCCCCAAGAAGACGTGGGAGGGCCTGGCAGGAGGCGTGCTGACCTCCATGGCCGCCGGCGCCGCCCTCGCCTGGGGCTGCAGCGCCTTTCTCCCGGCAAATTTCACCCCCCTGACCGGCGCCGTCGTGGCGCTGCCGGTCGCCCTGCTCGGCGCGGTTTCCGACCTTGTGGAATCGATCGTCAAACGCCGCGCGGACATCAAGGACACAGGGAACACCATCCCCGGCATCGGCGGCGTGTTCGACATGTCCGACAGCCTGATTCTCACCGCGCCCGTCGGCTGGATGGTGTTTCACCTGTTGCAGACTTCCGGTAGCCTCCGCTGATTTCCAATGCCGCATTCCCGTCACCCCATGCCGGCTGCCTCCGCCAGGAAGCGCATCGTGCTTCTCGGCGCCACCGGCTCGATCGGAGAAAACGCCCTGCGCGTTCTGGCCGCCCACCGGGACCGCCTTGAACTCGTCGGCATCGCCGCGCGCGCAAATCACGGGCGCCTGGCGGAAATTGCACGCCAGTTCGGCGTCCGGCACGTCGGCATCTTTGAGAATGGCGCGCTCGCGGAAGCCCGCGCGAACTTGGCTGCGTTTCCGGAGGGCGCGCATCTCTACGGCGGGCTCAACGGGCTGATCGACCTGGCGCAGCTCCCCGAGGCCGACATGGTTCTGGTCGCGGTCGTCGGGACCGCCGGGCTCCGGCCTGCGCTTGCCGCGCTTGCGGCGCACAAGGATCTCGCCCTTGCGTCAAAGGAAATCCTCGTCCTTGCCGGCAAGTTCGTCATGGCGGCGGCGCGCGCCGGCGGCGTCCGGCTCATGCCCGTCGACAGCGAGCACAACGCCGTCTTCCAATGTCTCGAAGGCCACACGGCCTCGGCGGTCCGCCGCATCGTGCTGACGGCGTCCGGCGGCGCGTTTCGCGAGCTGCCCCTGGCGGCGCTGGGGCGGGTGACGCCCGAGGACGCGCTCAAGCATCCCAACTGGTCGATGGGTCCCAAGATCACGGTCGACTCGGCTACCCTCGCCAACAAGGGCCTTGAGCTCATCGAGGCCCAATGGCTGTTCGGCTTGCGGCCCGACCAGTGCCAGGCCGTGCTCCATCCGCAGAGCATCGTTCATTGCCTCGTCCAGTTCACCGACGGCACGATGCTCGCGCAACTTTCCCCGCCGTCCATGACGTTCCCCATCCAGCACGCCCTGCTTTACCCCGACCGCATGCCCGGGGTCGCCGCGCCGCTCGATCTCGACCGCCTGTTCAGCCTCGATTTCCGCCCGGTGGACGAAAAGCGTTATCCATGCCTGTCGCTTGCGCGTTCGGCGATGATGGCGGGGGGAGTCGCCCCGGCCGTTTTCAACGCGGCCAACGAGGTGGCGGTCACGGCGTTTCTGGCGGGCCGGGTCCCGTTTCTTGCTATTCCGGAGCTCATCGACGACACTCTCCAGGTGACGTCAAATTTTGAACCGGCGGACTTGGACGCTGTCTTGGAGGCTGACATCGCAGCCCGCCAGACGACGCAGTCGCGCATCGCCAACATCAAGCCCTGATTCCCGAGTGTTCTCCGACATTCTCCAGTCCATCGGTTCCAACGCCTGGTCGGTCTTTCTGATCGTCCTTTTCTTCGGAGGCTCCGTCTTCGTCCACGAACTGGGGCATTTCCTGGCCGCGCGGCGCCGGGGCGTTCATGTCGAGCGTTTCTCGATCGGTTTCGGGCCGAAGATCTTCGCATGGCATGGACGGGACGGCGTGGAATACCGCCTCTCGTGGCTGCCGGTCGGCGGCTACGTCCTGCTGCCGCAGCTTGCGGACATGGGGGCCATCGAGGGAGAATCCAAGGTCGATGTCGGGCGGCTGCCCCCCATCGGCTACGGAACGAAGATGATTGTCTTCGCGGCCGGGGCGGCCTTCAACGTGCTCTTCGCATTCCTGCTGGCCTGCCTCGTCTGGTGGGTCGGACAACCGACCAGCGCCGACCTCAACACGACGAAAATCGGCTCGGTGCTGCCCACGGTGACCCTGCCCGATCGCACCGTCGTGCCAAGTCCGGCGGCTGAGGCGGGCTTTCGCGCGGGCGACGTCATCCGGGCGATCGACGGGCGCACTTTCTCGAACTGGCTCGACATGAAGCAGACTCTTTTTTCCGGGAGCGGCCGCAGCGCCGATGGCCGGCCCGAGGCGGTGTTCACCGTCGACCGGGACGGAAAGAGGCTCGAGCTGACGGTTCATCCGCGCCTCTCCGGAGAGGACGGCATGCGGCAGATCGGCATCGCCCCGGCGGAGGAACTCGTCATCGGCGCCGTCGACCCGGCGCTGCTGGGACACCGGATCGGACTGAAACCGGGCGACCGGATTGTCGCCTATGATTCCATCCCGCTGCTTTCGCGGGACGACTTCCTCGATCATCTCGACAAGAACCGCGCTCACCCCGTGCGCCTGGAGATCCTCCGGGGAACGGAGCGCGTCGAACTCGCGCTGCCCGCCCGCCCGGACCGCGCGGACCTCGCCGATCTCGGGCTCAAGCGCCAGCCGGGTTTCATGCTGATCCATCCGGACCCCGTCGCCCAGATCCGGGACATCGGGGTGATGACCTTCCGCCTTCTCTCCGGACTGCTCAATCCCCATTCCGATATCGACGTGTCCAAGCTGAGCGGCCCCGTGGGCATCATCCGGATCTTCAACGCCACCGCCCAGAGCGACATCCGCCTGGTCCTTTGGTTCACGATCCTGGTCAACGTTAACCTGGCCATTTTCAACCTGCTGCCCATACCCGTGCTCGACGGCGGGCACATGCTTTTCGCCACCATCGAGCGCCTGCGCAGCCGCGCGCTTCCGACGGACTTCATCATGACAACGCAAAGCGTGTTCATGGTGCTTCTCTTCTCCCTCATCATTTATGTCAGCGTTTTCGACGTGAAACGCTGGGTGCGCGACGTCCGCGCCGAGCGGGCGGAAAACCAGGCGCCCGCCGCCCCCGAAGCCGCACCCGCGACCCGGCCCGCCACCCGCTGACGCCCTGCCGCCTGTCGGCCTGCCCATGGCTTATTGCGTCTCCCGGCTGCAAACCGTCCGCCGCCCCACCGTGGAGGTGAGGATCGGCGCCGTCGGTGTCGGCGGATCGAATCCGCTCCGCCTGCAGTCGATGACCACCAGCGACACGCAGGACGTGGACGCGACCGTCCGGCAGTGCATCGCGCTGGCTGAGGCCGGCTGCGAGATTGTGCGCGTCACCGCGCCGAATGTGCCGGCGGCACGATGCCTCCGGCAGATCCGCGAACAGTTCACCGCCGCCGGTTTTGGCGCCGTGCCGCTCGTGGCCGACATCCACTTTCTGCCATCCGCGGCGATGGAGGCCGTCGAGCATGTCGAGAAGGTCCGGATCAATCCCGGCAATTACGCCGACAAGAAAAAGTTCGCCGCACGCGATTACACCGACGCCGAATACGGACGGGAGCTCCAGCGGCTCCATGAGGCGTTCTCGCCGCTCGTCCGACGGTGCCGGCAGCTCGGGCGAGCCCTGCGCATCGGAACGAACCACGGATCGCTGTCCGACCGGATCATGAACCGGTTCGGCGACACTCCCCTCGGCATGGTGGAGAGCGCCCTGGAGTTCGTGACTATCGCCGAATCGGAAGGCTTCGGCGACCTCGTGATATCGATGAAGGCGAGCAATCCCAAGGTCATGATCCAGGCCTACCGGCTCCTTGTCGAACGCATGGACGCGGCCCACCGTCCCTATCCCCTGCACCTGGGCGTGACTGAGGCCGGCGACGGCGAGGACGGCCGCATCAAGGGGGCCATCGGGATCGGCGCACTGCTGCTTGACGGTCTCGGCGACACGCTCCGGGTGTCGCTGACCGAAGACTCGGTTCATGAGATTCCGGTGGCTCGGGCGATCGCCGGGAAGGTCATGAGCCTGTGGACGAAACCGGAGACCGGAAACCGAAAAGCCGGAAGCCCGGAGGCGCCGGATGTGAACTCCAGGCTTTCCGGTCTCCGCGCTCCGGTTTCAGCAGGCTCCATCCCCTTCTCGCGGCGAAAGACAACGACATTGTCGCTTTCGGAAGGCTGCTCCATCGGGCCGGAGCATCCGCCGCGCGTGCTGGTCCGCGTGCCCTCGCCCGACCGGCTTTTGGAGACGGCGGCCTCGTTGTCCGCCGCCCCGATGCAGGACACTCCTGTCGAGGGCTGGCTGGTTCCGGTCGCGGATTCGGAGGCGATGGCAGATCTGCTGCGAGCACTGGCGGCGATGCCCGGCCCGGCCCGTTTTGTGGCCGCCGATCTGGCGACATCGATCACGATCGGCGATCTGGCTGCTTGTCGGACCGGCATCCCCGGCCGCCTGGTTCTCTGCCGTCGCTTCGGCCGCTCTGCGGAGGAGCTTGCCGCCTGGGTCTCGTTTGCCCGGTCGGGAGGTCACTTCCTCGCGGTGGACATCGTGCCGGGAGATCTTCCCCCGCTGGCCGGCGCGCTCCGCGAGCTGGGCGACGACCGACTTCTGTTCACCTGCTCAGATTTCCGCTTTCCAGCCGCCGGTTTCAGCGATCCGGCTCTGGAAGCCGGGCACGCACTCGGCTCCTACCGCGCATTGGCGGAACAGCTCGGCGCCGCCGGTTCGCGCGCCCCGATCTGGATACGGAACACCGCGGCCAATGCGGTGCGCCCCGACGCGAGCTTCCTTGGGCGCCTGATCGAGGCCAGTTTTCTCACGGGCGGCCTGCTCTGCGACGGAATCGGAGACCTGGTGAGTGTGGAGACCGAGGTCGACCCGGCTCGCAGCGCGAAGCTGGCGTACAACCTTCTCCAGGGCGCCGGAGCACGAATGTCAAAAACCGAGTTCGTGGCGTGTCCCAGCTGCGGACGCACGTTGTTCGACCTGCAGGACACGACCCGGCGCATCCGGGCGAAGACGGGGCATCTGAAGGGGGTCAAGATCGCCATCATGGGCTGCATCGTNNGAACGGTCCCGGCGAGATGGCCGATGCGGATTTCGGATACGTCGGCGGAGCGCCCGGAAAGATCAACCTTTACGTTGGAAAGGACTGCGTCGAGTTCAACCTGCCGCAAGCCGGGGCGGACGAGCGCCTGGTCGGGCTGATCAGGGAGCACGGTCGCTGGCAGGAGCCGCCGGGGATTGCGCCCGACGGGGTCCTTCCCGCTCCGTAGCGGTCCGGGGGCGGCGGAGTCCGGCAGGCCGCCGGCCGGAGAACCCCCGCCGCGCGAGGTGTGTCACGAAACCGTCACTACCGTTCCCCGCTTGAGTTCCGCCGCGTTCGTTGTGGATGTTTTATTACAGCCAGGCCTCCCGGGGAGGAGGGATTGTCCCGTGGCCCGATCCATGCAGCAGAGTAATCGATCCGGTGTGAATAAGTTGTGTGAAAGTTGCTCTTGAAATGCATTTTGTGATTC
>PMKA01000045.1 GCA_003157575.1 Opitutia bacterium | reverse complement strand
CGCTCGTTGACCCGAAAGTCGGTGGTGGGCAGCTGCTCCACGGCATCGAGGATGAAGTGCACGATACAGGCTGCAGAGCGAGGGCTTTTAGCAGCCTGGAGGACCCGAAGTCCGACAGGCTGCTCCGACCCCGGGAGGAGACGGCCGGCAATTCCCGGAGGAGACGCCGACGGCGCGGCGCCCTCCAGGAAATGCGGCTACATGATTCCCCTCAGGCCTCCGGCCCGAAGACGGAGACCTCCGTGGGCCCGCCTGCAACGCGGCTGCCGCGGTACATGCCGGGCGTGTTGAACGGCATTGCGATCCGGCCCTGCCGGTCGATTGCCACAAGTCCGCCGGTGCCGCCGAGTTCCGCCATCTGACGGACTGCCTCGGTCGCGGCATCCTGGAGGGACAGGCCTTTGTATTCCATCAACGCGGAGACATTGTGGCCGAAGACCGAACGGATGAAAAATTCGCCGTGGCCGGTGGCCGAGAGGGCGCAGGTCGCGTTTTTCGCATAGGTGCCGGCGCCGATGATCGGCGAGTCGCCCACGCGACCGTACTGTTTGTTCGTCATGCCGCCGGTGGAGGTCCCGGCTGCGAGATTGCCTGCGCGATCGAGCGCGGCGCAACCGACGGTTCCGTATTTGTTGTCGTCGACCGTGGCAAAGGTAACCCGCTCGTGGCGCGGCAGCGGGTGGGCTGCTGTTCGGTGTTCCAGTTCCCGCGCAAGCGCCAGTTGCCGGCGGCGCCGGTCGGTCTGGAAGTACTGGTTGGGGACGAATTCGTAGCCGAGTTGCCAGGCGAAGGCCTCCGCGCCTCCGCCGATCAACATGACATGCGGAGTGCGTTCCAGCACGTCCCTCGCCAGTGCAATCGGATTGCGGATGTGTTGAAGACCCGCGACTGCGCCGGCGTCCAGCGTGCGACCGTCCATGATCGAGGCGTCGAGCTCGCAGACGCCTTCGGCGTTCATGACAGCGCCGTGCCCGGCGTTGAAAAGCGGCGAGTCCTCCATGACCTTGATTGCAGCGACCACGGCATCGAGGCACGATCCCCCGCGTTCGAGGACGGCGTAGCCTGTGTCGACTGTCTCGGCCAGAGCCGTCCGGTACTGGGTTTCAAGCTCGGGCGTCAGCTCCGGCCGGACGATGACGCCTGCGCCCCCGTGAATCACCAGGCCGAAGGGAAGATTGCTCATAAAGGATCCGCATCACGCCTGTTTGCGACGGTCTCAAACCTCAGACGTTCCAGCAGCAGCCTGTCGGACTCCCGGTCTTCCAGGCTGCCAGGGTCAACATTTCGCCGGGTCGGCCGCCGCCTTCTTCTGGTGGCTGAAGCGGGTGCAGACGGTATGGAGCACGTGGAGCAGCTTCTCGAGGCTGGCCCGTTCTGGATTGCCGAGAAGGCTGGCCTGTATCCAGTTCCTCCCAATCAGGTAGTCGCTCCGGCAGCTGAGCCAGTAACCGCGGATTTCGAGTTCCTCGCCGAGTTCCGCGGCCGACATGCCCTCGCCAAGGGTGAAGGTGACGATGCCCGGGCTTGCCACGGACTCCGGAGCGACCACCGCAAACCCCTGCGCCCGCAGTTCGCGGCGCAGCCAGGCGGCGTTCTCGGCGATCTGCGCCATCCGCTCCGGGGTGGCCCGGCGCACCGCCTCGGCCAGCGCGAACACCAGGTTCGAGGAATGCGTGTGAGGAACGCTCTGGTGCGAGGCCCAATGCCCGAGGTCAAGGTAGCCGGGAAGCCGGTCGCCCGCCGGGCGCGGCTGATAATCGTGGAAGACCATCGAAAGCCCGGGATAGCCGCCGAGACCCTTTCCGCTGGCGGTGGTTGCAAGGTAGACACCGTGCAGGTCGACCGGCATTGCGCCGACCGAGCTGATGCAGTCACAGCACAGGTGGAGGCCGAGTTCAGAGGCGAGAGCCTTGAGCTCGGACAACGGGTTCATGACGCCGGTCGAGGTCTCGTGGTGCACGAACCAGATCCAGCCGCCGCGAGGAAGGCGCTCCGCGAAATGCTTGATCTGGGTGATGTCGAACAACTCGCCCCAGGGCAGGCGCATCCAGTCGAAACGCAGCCGGGCGCGGCGCGAGTTTGCCGCCAGGCGTTCGCCAAATTCGCCGTTGGAGAGGACGAGCCCGGTGGTATCGAGCAGGGACAACTGGGCGGCAACCACCTCGTTGGAGAGCGAGCCGGAACCGAGAAGCACCTGAACATCCGCGGCGCCGGTGAGCCGGCAGAGCGCGGATCGAACCTCGGCGATCCGAGTTAAAAACAACTGTCCGCGGTGCGAGACGGCGGTGCCGTTGAAGACCGCGCGGACCTCCGGAGCCGGCGTCACCGGGCCGGGGAGAAAGTTGAAGACTTGATGGTCGGGCGGGAGGGCGGTGAAGCTCGTGCGGAGCGCGGCGCTGTGTTCAAGCGTCTGGCCGAACGCCTCGACCGTAAGGTACATCGGCTGGTACGAGGCCTGGTCCGTGCCGACGAGCGGGCCGAAACAAGTGAACCCGAGATGGCGGTACAGTTTGGCCTGGCGGGTCGTGCCCGAGATGATGGCGATGTCGAAGCCTTCGGCCAGGCAATGACGCACGACGTGTTCGAAAAGCTGGGTGAAGACGATTGTCTTGCGAAACTCGGGTTCCACCGCCAGCAGCCGCACCTCGATCGGGACGCGACCCTTGGGCAGGTAGGCATCGAGATTGGGCAGCTTGCCGTCGAGGGAGAAGGGGCGCTTGGCACGCAGGGCGAGCATCCCGACGAGGCGGCGTCCCTGCAGGCAGATCAGATAGGTGTTCTCTGCGTGGAAGCGATCGACCAGGCGGCCTTCCTGATTGGGAGCATGTTGCGGAATCTCATCGACAAACGTCCGGTAGTTGAGGCGATGAATCTGCTCAAATTCCCAATCTTCAGATGCGATCTTGAAGATGAGTTCGCTGGCGGACGGCGTTTCGTTCGGCATAAGATTACGGCGAGTTCGTCGGTACTCCTGAGGGTTGGGCTGCCGGTCCCGGGGGAGAGCCGGCGATGAAGTTTCGGATGTTAGCACGATGCGCCCACAGGAGAAGCGAAATAGTCACGCAATTGATGGCAACTGCGGACCAGGATCGGGTGGCCCACCAGACGGCGGCAGGCATCACCATGAGCGAGCAGAGCCCGGAAATCGAGAACACGCGCAACCACGCAAACAGGACCGCGTCGAGCACAAGGCTGGGCATGAGCGCCAGCGGAGCGAGGGCCAGCCAGGCGCCCGCGTAGGGGCCCACGCCCTTTCCGCCTCGGAATCCAAGCCAGACCGGCCAGATGTGGCCCGCCACCACCATAAATGTGGCGGCAAAAGTCCATGCGGTCGAAGTTCCAAGGGCGCGGGCTGCAAAGCCCACGAGCGCGCCTTTCAGGATGTCGACAACCATCACGACGACATAGCCTTTTCGACCCAATATCCGGCCGACATTTGTTGCGCCCGTCGCGCCGCTGCCGGTCGACCGGACGTCGGCGCCGGTCTTCAATCGGACCAGCCAGTAACCCGGCGACAGACCTCCAACCAGATAGGCTCCAAGCGTTAGGGCGATGTCAGGCCAGGGAGGCATGGCGATAGGCTGGAAGAGGCCTAGCAGATTGAAACGAGTTTTCCATGAGAAACTTCCGGAGGCGCCTCAAATAGGGGCTTCTCCCGATCGTTGGCTGCGCAGGCGCGCGGCCTGCCTGCGGCCCTTTCGGAGAGCCGCCAGGACCACCGTCAACCCAGAAAACGCGTCTCCTGAGATTGGGCGCACCTCACGCGGTCTCCGCGGTATTTCCACAGATGCGGATAAATTCGTTGAAGGGGCGATCCCCCGATGTTGAAGTCCTGTTTGAAGATCATCTTCGCGATGCCAGCGCAAAGTCTCCCCACCAAAACGCCGATCCGGAAACTCATCCCGGGCGGGCACACAGACTGGCGGCAGCTGGCGATCGGCTTCGTTATCGCTGCCGGAGCGATCGCGGTCTATAGCCGGGCCTTCTCCGATCCGTTCCTTTTCGACGACGGACCCTCCGTCGCCGGGAACCTGACGATCCGGCATTTGGGCACGGCGTTCCGGCCTCCGGGCGATACGAGCGTGAGCGGACGGCCCGTGCTGAATCTTTCCCTGGCGATCAACTATGCCATCAGCGGGACGGCGGTATGGAGTTATCATGCATTGAACCTGGCGATCCATGTTTTTGCCGGGTTGACGCTGTTCGGGATTGTCCGGCGCACGCTCGCGCTGCGGGCAGGATCCGAGGCGTCCCTTGTCGCCTTTTCCGCGGCTCTTCTTTGGACCCTGCACCCGCTGCAGACCGAATCGGTGACCTACATCGTCCAGCGCGCGGAGTCGCTCATGGGGCTGTTTTACCTGCTCACCCTGTATTGCTTCATCAGGGGTGTCGGGCCGGAGGGCCGCGCCAGGCGCCTTTGGCTTGTTCTCTCCGCGGCCGCCTGCCTCCTGGGCATGGCCACCAAGGAGGTGATGGTTTCCGCGCCGCTGATCGTGTTGCTTTATGACCGGACCTTTGTTGCGGGCTCGTTTAGGGAAGCCTGGCGCCGGCGATGGAAATTCCACATGGCGCTTGCGGCAACCTGGCTGCTGCTGATCGGTCTGGTTGCGAGCACCGGGTGGGATCGCGGCGGCACCTCAGGCTTCGACGTCGGCATCACGCCGTGGGCCTACTGGCTGACCCAGTTCGAAGCGGTGACCCGCTACCTCTGGCTGTCGGTGTGGCCGCATCCGCTCGTGTTTGAATACGGGACGTTCTGGGTGAGCGGTCCAATGGAGGTGGCGCCCTGTGCGCTGCTTGTCGTGACGCTGGCAGCGGCGGCGGCGGTCGCCCTCTGGCGGTGGCCTGCGGCCGGCTTTCTGGGCGCCTGGTTTTTCGCGATCCTTGCCCCAACGAGTATCATGCCCGGCCGGATCCAGATGATCGTTGAACACCGGATGTACCTTCCGCTGGCAGCGGTGATGACGCTTGTCGCGCTGGGGATTCACGCGGCCATCAGTCGGCGGAACTGGGTGTTGTCCGCAGCGTTGGCAGTCGGACTCGGCATGCTCGCTGTTCAGCGGAACGAGGATTACCATAGCGCACTGAGCATTTGGAGCGACACGGTGGCCAAGCGGCCGGACAACGCGCGTGCGCATAACAATTTGGGCGTCGTTTGGGACGAGTTGCCCGGGCGGATGAATGACGCGATC